>CAUQIL010000001.1:0-29419 GCA_963518195.1 uncultured Candidatus Saccharibacteria bacterium
GGTCAAAGCTATGTCGTTACAGGTACACTCTCCAAAATGGGGCGTGATGAGGCTGAAGCAAGACTCCGGGAGCTAGGCGCCACGGTCACTGGTTCTGTAACTAAACACACTACTGCTCTGATTGTGGGTGAAAAACCAGGCAGCAGTAAAACCGTCAAAGCAGAGAAGCTGAGTATTCCAGTCATGCATGAAGCGGAATTTCTCGAACTTCTTCGCGCATAACTATATTAAACCTAATCTAGAAAAAATCACCCCGTTTGAGGTGATTTTTATGTTTATACTGATGCTTAGTTACTAAAAGGATTTACTAAGCTTAAGCTTTCGTTATCTTCTGCAATGCGCATTAGTTCGTTGTATTTGGCAATACGCTCGGAGCGTGATAGTGAACCAGTTTTAATTTGACCAGCACCAAGACCTACTGCAAGATGTGCAATTGAATTATCTTCAGTTTCACCAGAACGGTGCGAGATTATAGTATTAAATCCATTCTTTTTGGCCATCATTACTGCGTCGATTGTCTCAGAAAGGGAACCAATCTGATTTGGTTTAATCAAAATAGCATTTCCAGCCATCTCTTCGATACCACGACGTAGTAATTTGGTATTCGTTACAAATAGGTCATCTCCAACAAGCTGTACTCGCTCTCCAAGTTTCTTGGTTAAAAGCTTCCAGCCTTCCCAGTCGTTCTCGGCAAGGCCGTCTTCAATCGATACTACTGGATAATTTTCCAAAATCCAGCCATACCAATCGATCATCTCCTCGGAAGATTTTGTCTCATTCGAAGTTTTGATTTCATAATGATCGTCCTTATAGAATTCAGAAGATGCGATGTCCATAGCAATCGCGATGTCTTGACCAGGTTTATAACCAGCCGCTTCGATCGCCAGCTTAATACATTCAAGGGGTTCATTATTCCCATCTTTTACGCGTGGGGCATAACCACCTTCGTCGCCAACTGTCGTCGTATAGCCACGTTCCTTTAATACCTTTTTAAGCGCATGAAAAGTTTCCGCACCCATCCTGATGGCATCATAAATATTAGTTGCACCAACTGGCATTAACATATATTCTTGAAAATCAGTACTCCAGTCTGCGTGTGCGCCACCGTTCATTACGTTCATCATCGGCATCGGCAAGGACATTTCATTCTGTGTTCCAGCGAGGCTGGCAATATATTCATAGAAATGCATCTTCTTTGCTCTTGCCATTGCTTTTGCAGTTGCCATTGAAACGGCAAGAATAGCATTTGCTCCAAGGTTAGACTTGTTTTCGGTGCCGTCTAGTTCGATCATTGTCTGATCTACTGTATTTTGCTCAGCGGTTGTTCCCACTAGGTGATCACGAATCTGATGATTAATATTATGTACGGCTTTCATCACCCCCTTACCACCGTAATAATTCTTATCGCCGTCGCGAAGTTCCAATGCTTCACCTGATCCGGTTGAGGCGCCAGATGGAACCATTGCTCTACCCACACTACCGTCAGATAGAAATACATCCGCCTCCACCGTTGGGTTGCCACGACTATCGAGAATTTGTCTTGCTTTGATTTCTTTTATCGTTAAGTTATCCATACCTGCATTATAGCATTTTTAAAAACACTTATGGTTTGTTTTATAAAACAAAAAATTTTAAAAAACGATTGGTTTGTATTGACATAACAAAAATTTGGCGACTTGGAGTAAAATCCTATAGCGAATCGTATTGATACCAAAATCGACTCCACTAAACACAGTGATTTAAGTAGTGATTCAAACTTTGCTCAGGCTATAGAGGCCGCCTCGGAATTAATATCAGAACAGCCCGAATCAGACGATGTGGTTTCCGAAACAGTAGTTGTCGAGGACGTGGTCGAGCCTACGGTTCCTATGTCAACTATTCCTGAAGAGGAGACTAGTATAGACCTCTCAGTCTCGGCGCCAGAAGATTCCACTGATGAACCCACTTCAGTGTCTGTGTCAGAAGATTCCACCGATGAAACCACTTCAGTTTCTATACCTACACCAGAAACCCCAAAATCAAAAAAGAAGAAACTTCCGTTAGTTGTGATTGGCGCTACCCTTGCCACTCTAGTTGTAGGTGGCTCAGCTTTTGCTTTTTACTACAACATGCCTGAAAAAGTTGCAGCCGATGCCATTTCTGGTTTTATTAAACAAAGTAACGAGAAGCTCGCATCTAGCGGCAGTCTTGAGCTTTCTCCGCAAACTGATTCTGAGCTTTATCAGCATATTTCAAATCTTCGTCTTGATTTTAAGACCGATGTTGATCATTTTAACCGTAGCGCTGAATTTGATTTTGGTATTAGGTTACGTGAATATGGTTATCTACATTTTAAGCTTAGCACTTTTCTTGAAGAAAATGGTACAGCCTATCTCAATATCGATAATCTTACCGAGGCTTATCAAAAAGCAGTTAAGGCTGCTGGCTTAAAGCAAGATGATCCAGAACTCCGCCTAACTCTCAGTCTTCTCGAAAAATCTTTGAAGAACGTTGAAGGTAAATGGTGGCGCATTGACATAAATGAGGTCATGAGTTCACTTGATAAGACCGATTTTAAACTTGAGAAGAATGACAAAGAAAATATTAGCTCGGCCTATGCCTGTCTTGTTAATGAGATGAAACAAGAACTTAACCAGACTGACCGTCTCGCAAAAACCTATCTCGAACATCCATTTATTAATCTTACCTCCGTAAGCTATGATAAGCTCCCAGAGGATTCTTTCAAAGGTAAAATCGAAGACTACGGTAATCTCTACCAAGTCTCACTAGATGCGGATAAACTCTTTGAATTCGCTAAGAAACATCAGCAAGCAGCAGAGAATACTAAAATTGTCGAATGTTTGAAGAAAATCGAAAAGTCTTCCGGGACATTTGGCGAAGATGATAAAACGGAAGATACGGAAGATCAGGAACTTACGAAAGCAGATGTCCAAAACTTCGTCTCTCATCTTAAAAATCTGTATCTAGGTATCGACTTTCTTACGCATCAGTTAAAAGGTGCCTATCTCCAGGTCTCAGAATCTAAGGTTGATTTTACGGGCATCGTTAACTTTAAATATCAAAATTCAGCCCCAGTAGTTGCGCCACGTGATGCCACTTCTGTAGGTGATATTATTAAGGGACTCTTCTCAAATCATGGCGTAGTAGATGGCAATACTAATCTTGAAGAAGAACTAAAAGAGATGTTAAGATCAAAAAAATTTGAGCAAGAACATCCAGATCTAGATTAGTGAATCAGCCTAGACTAAGTCTGAATTGAAAAATTCACAAAAATGTTACAATAGCTATGTGATTTCAGAAAATCTAAAAGCAAAACTCAAAACGTTACCCTCTGCTCCTGGCGTTTATTTTCATAAAAATCAAAAAGGCGAGGTGATCTATGTTGGGAAAGCTGCCGTACTGAAAAATCGAGTACGGCAGTATTTTCAAAACACCGAAAAAGATCCCAAAACCGAAGCGCTAGTAGCGGAGATTTTTGATACAGATTGGATCGTGGTTGAGACTGAGATGGATGCTCTCTTTCTTGAATCGGAGATGATTAAGCGCTACATGCCTCAGTGGAACATTCTCTTACGTGACGATAAGACGGTTAGTTATGTCCGCATCGACATGAATAGTCCCGTGCCCTACGTCTCGACTACCAGAAACCCATTAGATGATGGTGCAACTTACATTGGGCCATTTTATGCGAAAAATACCATTATTAAAGCTCTTAGAATCCTACGTAAAATCTTTCCATTTTATGAAAAACCTTATGACGGGAAAAAGACTCTCGACTCTGATTTAGGACTTACGCCGGGGATTGAAATTGGTAAAACAACGCCAAAGGATTACAAAAAGAACCTACGTTTTCTGATTCGCTATTTAAATGGCGATCGCGAGAAACTGATTGTCGATCTTGAAAAACAAATGAAGGCCGCCGCTTCACTCGGCGATTTTGAAGAAGCTGCTAGACTTCGTGATGAGTATTTTGGACTGAAAGGCTTAAAACGCAAGATCGTCTTTTCTGATAAGGAGTTTCTCGATTTATCCTCGGATCAGGCCCTCCTGGAGTTAAAACAGCTCTTAGGACTCAAGGATCCCCCGCGTCGCATTGAGGGCTATGATATCTCCCATATTTCAGGCTCCAATACTGTGGCCAGTATGGTGGTTTTTCAAAATGGTGCCTCTGACCGTACCGCATACCGAAAGTTTAAAATTAAAAGCAGCAAGAACGATGATACGGCAAGTATGTATGAAGTGATTTTTCGTCGTTTAAAACATCCAGAATGGTCTTTTCCTGATCTAATTATTCTTGACGGAGCAGTGCCCCAACTCAGCGCCGTTATTCATCTGCTTGAATCAGCGCGTATTCCAGTGATTGGTCGTAATAAATCGGGCGACCATACGAGAAACGCTGATGTCAATATGATTATTCCAGTTCGCCAGTCTGACGGCTCTTATATTTATAAATCGCAACTCTATTCTAACGACTCCCATCTCGCTAAATTAATTGCCCGTATCGATGAAGAATCGCATCGTTTTGCGATAACTTATCATCGTCAACTTCGTAGTAAGCAGCTACTCGGTCGCTAATTTATGTTATAATTTGGTTATGATAAAAAAACAATTTCTCATTTTTCTATTTCGTTGGTTTGTCTCCTCGGTGATTATGTGGATCTGTATTAATGCCTTTGGTAGTATCGATGCTGGCTATAATAGTTTCTGGCTCTATCCAGCCGCTGGCTTAGTAATGTCTCTAGTTAATGCCATCGTTAAACCAATCGCCACCCTCTTCAGTCTCCCCCTAATTATTCTTTCCATGGGGCTTTTTACACTGATTCTTAATATCTTAATGATCGCCCTAGTTATCTGGATTGTCCCACATGTCCATATGTCTTCCATCGGAGTTATTCTCTCATGGCTACTAATCAGCGTCATAAACAGTCTTGTTAATTTTCTAGTCCCGTCCTATAATTAATATATGAATATTGGAAATCTCTTAGAAACTGTCACTCTTGTCTCTGCCGTTTTATGTATTTTGTTAGTCCTCTTACAACAACGCGGTGCCTCTCTTGGCGCAGGTTTTGGTGCATCTGGTGAGTTATATACAACTCGTCGAGGTCTAGATCGCTCTATATTTAACGTTACAATTTTCTTCACGCTAGTCTTCGTATTTTCAATTTTGGGATTATTATTAATCCCCGCATAACCTAAATTATGAATAAAAATCTCAAAAAGAGTGGGCGCAAAATTTTCAAGAAAATTTCTCTTTTTTCCAAAAGGGTGCATCGTGATGGTCAGGAACATATTAAAGAGAATCTTATTGATCACATCTCCCACATTAAGGATGTTCGCCTCTATATTCTGGAATGGATTCTTCTTGTTACGGTCATTATCCTACTCTCTATTACTCAGGCTTACTGGTATCTAAATTCCTTTGCGGTCGAGACCTACACTAGTGGCGGTACTTATACTGAAGCCACTCTAGGAAAGATCAACTCTTTTAATCCACTTTTTGCTAGTACTTCTTCCGAGGAAACCCTCTCTCGCCTGCTCTTCGCCACCCTAAGCGCCAATGATTATTCTGGTCATACTGGCCTTGGTCTTGCTGAAACTATCCACGCAAATGAGACGGGTGATGTTTGGACCGTGAAACTCCGTGAAGGGCTAAAGTGGTCTGATGACCAACCAATTACTAATGCCGATGTTCTCTACACCGTTAAAACTATTCAAAGCACTCGTATTAAAACCAGTTTTGCCGCCAAACTTGTTGGTGTTACTGCCGTCGAGAATGAGCAGGGGGAACTAATATTTACGCTTAGCTCGCCTAATGCTTTCTTTGAAGGTTCTCTTGATATCCCAATTTTGCCTTCTCATCTCCTTGCGGATGTCTCTCCAGAATTATTGCTTGAGAATAAGTTCTCTAATCGCCCAGTCACTTCTGGTGCCTTCACGGTTAATGCTACACAGAATATTGGCACCGAAGGTGAGAAAATTGTCTACCTCACAGCCAACTCGAAATATTATAAGGGCACACCTATGCTCGATAGCTTTTCAATTCACGCCTTCAATAATTTAAATGACATCAAGAATGCTATTCGTAGTGGTACTGTTACTGCAACCGCTGACCTACCTTCCAAATTCGCACAGGAATTAAGTATAGGTAATATTAACGAATACCAGAATTCAGTTAATTATGGTGTTTTCGCTTTCTTTAACACCGAAAGTCCCATACTTAAGGATAAAAGTTTAAGGCAGGCTATACGTCTTGGTTTAAATTTTAATAATCTACGCACCGGGCTCAGTGGGGAATTACCGCTTGATTATCCATTACTTGAGTCGCAGGTTGGTTCAATCACTTTTCCAAGTATTCCAAAGACCGATGTAACCACCGCTAAGGCCGAGATTGAAAGGCTGAAGGTTGCAACCCCAGATCTAGCTTCTGCAAAAATTAATATTGTTACCATTAAGGGTAATGGTTACTTGGAGGAGTTTGCTAATCGTATTGCCTCTCAATTAGAGGGGCTTGGTCTCCAGGCATCGGTCACTGCTCATGAATCAAATAAAGATTTTACCCTAAATATTCTTAGACCTCGCACATACGACCTTCTAATTTATGAAATAGGTCTTGGTGCCGATCCAGATGTTCTGGCTTATTACCACAGTCTTGAGGCAGCAGAAGGTGGGCATAATCTAAGTAATTATAAAAACCAGGTAGTTAACGATCTATTACTCAGCGCCCGCAGTACTATGGATAGTAATCTTCGCGCCGCCAAATATCAGAAGTTCCTCGAGCGCTGGGTGGAAGATGTACCAGCCGTCGGCTTGTATCAAACCACTTTACCATACTTCGTAAATCGCAATGTCCGTGCCTTTTCTCAAGAAAATCGCCTAGTTACTTCTACAGATCGCTTCATTGACATTGAAAACTGGGCTACGAAGAAGACGGTTAAGAATCGCACTCCGTAATAAA
This sequence comes from uncultured Candidatus Saccharibacteria bacterium, assembly GCA_963518195.1. Classification (GTDB taxonomy): domain Bacteria; phylum Patescibacteriota; class Saccharimonadia; order Saccharimonadales; family Saccharimonadaceae; genus Nanosyncoccus. Next base: position 6,956 of record CAUQIL010000001.1, read on the forward strand.
ATGTCTACCTATTTGGTAGACTTTTTACATGTCGCACCTGTTTGCCCCTTGGGACGCTCCAGGTGCGTAAAAAAAGAACTCCGTTAGGAGTTAATTTTATATGGTGCACCTGTTTGCCCCTTGGGACGCTCCAGGTGCGTAAAAAAAGAACTCCGTTAGGAGTTAATTTTATATGGTGCACCTGACTAGACTCGAACTAGCACACCCGAAGGCACTACCACCTCAAGGTAGCGTGTATACCAATTTCACCACAGGTGCATACCTGAATTATATCACAAAATACCCATGAATCAATCCTATATTTATATAAAACTCCTCTAACAGGGGGACAAAAACTAAAAGCATGAGACTGTGTAAAACTCAGCTATAAAACATAAATATTATTACAAAAATCTATTGACCATAAAGCTTTTGTTTAATATACTTAAAACAACTTGAGGTCATACAAATCAGGTTAACAAAAACAAAATAAAAAACATAAAAGTAAAGGAAACTTATGTCAAAATATGCAAAAATTGTAGCAACTCTCGGTGTTATCACTGGTTTAGGTATTGCTTCTCTCCCAGTCGCAACCTTCGCTGCCCCAATCGCTCTTGATGGTTCAGTCCCAGCAACCCAGAACGTTGTAGTTCAGCTAACTGTTGGTGACGCTATTGCTGTTTCAGCTGACAACGGTACCGCAAATGGTGGTAACGCAGCTCCAAATCAGGCAAAGAACGCTACTTCAAGCATTTCCTACGCAACCAACGCTGCTAATGGTATGATTGTTAACGTTAAGGATGTCGACGAAGACACCAACATGACTGCTGGCCACGCTGGCACTACCGCTGGTACTCACGTCATCGCTGCTGGTACTACTGGTGCAACTGCTGGTTCAGGTACTTGGAGCGTTAAGGGTGGACTTCTTACTGCAGATACCGCTATGGTAAAGCAGAGTGAAACCGCTCTCAAAGTTGCCGAAACTACTGGTCCTGTTAATACTTCTCTTAATATGACTTACAACATCGCAACTGGTGGTGCTCAGCTTCCTGGTACCTACCAAGACACTATCGTCTACACTGTTGTCGCTAAATAATTAAGCATAAGAATAGACAAACCTAAAATAGCCGCAAAAAAGCGGCTATTTTTTCTGTTACTGGACTTCAGATCAGGGAATCAAAAGCCTAAAATATATACTCAAGGATTATTAAAAATTAACCATAATCATTATTAAAATGATTGACATATATATCATGCTTAAGCTATAATATAAGCACAAAAGGTTATATCAATAAAACAAAAAGGAGACTTATGTCCAAGATTAAGAGTGTCGTACTAGGATTAGGTTTAACCACCGCCCTCGGTATCGCTTCGCTTCCAGTAGCAACTTTCGCTGCAACCAGTAGCCAAAGTGTTGCCGTTAAGGTAAATGTTAGTTCTGTCATTGCACTTTCAGCTGACAATCTTTCAACTGAAGTCACTATGACTCCAAGCGCCCTCGACACTACTACTCTAAAAACCAAATTAACCGTCGCTACCAACAGTAAAAATGGTTACAAGCTTACTGTTAAGGATGCCGATACTACTACTGCGATGACTTCTGGTGATACTACCGAAACTATTCCAGCTCAGGCGGGTAATCTCGTTGCCGGCACTGCAGGATGGAACCTCTCCGGTGGAGATCTTACCAAAGTCGCAATCGCCACAACCGACCAGGTAGTTAAGACCAACCCAAATACTGCACACACTGGTATTCAGGAAGATATCCAGATGACCTACGGCGTCGCAACTGGTACCGCACAGGCTCAAGGTACCTATATGGATACGATCGTCTATACCGCAACCACTCTCTAATTTGTGACCTCGGATTAGAAGTCAAAAGCCGTCCGAATCAGGGCGGTTTTTGCTTGTCATTTTGATTTTGCTTGTGTATAATATTACAAAGATAAAAAGGAGGTTAATGACTAAAAAACATAATATTTTAATAGGGATTTTTGCGTGTGCGCTATTCTCAGTTTGTGCGCTTCTGCTTTCCTCGAACCAAACTTTTGCAGTTGAGCGCCAGAAGACATTCTTGCAGGTCTCTCCATCAAAGCAGCAGCTCGGCGGTCTAGAGCCAGGCGAGGTAAGGGAAGGGAGCTTCAAGGTTCAAAATATCGGAACCGGTGCTTTTGATTTTAAAGTTTATGCTTCTTCCTATGAGGTTAAAGGTGAGAACTACGATCCAGTCTTCGATGGCTCTAAAGATGGACTCAAAATCGCTAACTGGTTTACTTTTAGTCAGGATACTGGCCATCTCGAATCGGACACTGAGGTGACCATTAATTATACAATCCGTGTTCCAAAAAATACTCCAGGTGGCGGTCAGTATGGCGCTATTATGGTTGAAACTGTAAAAGAAAACGACGATAAGTCAAATATCCAGGCGATCTCACGCGTCGGAATGGTAATCTATTCACATGTTAATGGCGAAATCAATCGTTGTACCAGAATTCTAGAGAATAAGCTTCCGTCATTCCTCTTTAATCCTCCAATCTTTGGCGAAACCCGTGTTGAGAACTGTGGTAACGTTGATGCCGAGCTTACTGTTAATCTCAAGGTTTTCCCATTTTTCTCAAACGAAGAGATCTATACTAATGAAGAAAAACCAACTGCTCTAAACACCCTTCCGGCTACAAAGCGCTACCATAAAGAACTTTGGACCAATTCTCCGGCCATTGGTATCTTCAATGTTGAACAAGTCATCAAATATGGTTCGGAAACCAAAACTGAGCGCAAACTCGTCATTGTTTGTCCAGTCTGGCTCATTGTTCTTATCGTTCTCTTCATTCTCTCAGTCATCTTCTGGCTTGTTTCAAGAAATCGCGAGCGTAAAACCAATTCACGTGCTTAACATTAATAGGAAATCCGGGATAAAATATGTCACTCAAATCTAAAATTGCTTCAGCTCAAAAGAATCACGCTAATTTCTTAATTAAAGCTGTATCCGCACTTCTTCTTACTGTCGGGGTCGTTACTGGTACCGTATTTTATCCCAAGACTCCAACTGTTCATGCTGAAGAGGCTGAGAAGCCAGCTATGCGAATTCAGATCTCTCCTGTTGAAAATCGTGTCACTCTTAATGCTAATGAAACTAATGAGTATACGTTTAATGTTGACAACACTGGTTCTGAAGGTTACAGCTTTAAAGTCTATGCAAATCCATATTCTGTTTTAAACGAACAGTATAGCCCAAGTTTCTCAAATCAAAACGCACATACGCAGGTTAGTCGTTGGATTACTTTTAAGAATGACTCTGGTGAATATAGCCAAGAAGCTACATATTCCGTAGAGGCGGGTCAGCGCAAAGAGGTAACTTATAAAATTACCGTTCCATCAGATATTCCTGGCGGTGGTCAGTATGCCATTGTCTTCGTTGAGGCCATTCCAAAAGACGATAACAGTGGCGGTATCCGTACTGTCTCCCGATTAGGGTTACGTGTCTTCGGTCGCACCAATGGTGAAACAAAAGAATCTGCCGAGATCCTAAATCATAATATGGATAGCTTCTATATGTCAGGGAAGATTAAAACTAACGGCACAGTCAAAAACTCAGGAAACGCCGACTTTAATGCGATCTTTAAATTTAAGGTAGAAAAGATCTTTGGCGGCGTCGTTTATGAAGATAGTAAAGGTTATGACGTCCTACCAGATACTACTCGTAATATTGAGCTTACTTGGGAGGAAACTCCAGCCTTTGGCATCTATCGCATTACCTCAACCCTGAATGCTTTGGATCAGTCAAGAAGTACAACTAAAATCGTATTAATTATCCCAGTCTTTATGATCGTAATTCTGCTTATGTTATTGACAATCACAATTGCCTGGTTTATAATCCTATTCAGAAAGCGACAGGCCCAAAAGTCAAAGCTTATCATCTAGTCGCGAGGATGAATACTTAGACTAAGGCAAGCGGTTATCCGCAAAAGCGTTCAAAATAAAAATAATAAAACAAAGCGAGTGTGAAAATGAAAAGAAAAGGAATAATTGGAGTTCTTAGCGTTGCTACCTTAGCTCTAGCTGGCTTAGCACTTCTTCCATCAACACCTACATTTGCCGCAACTACTTCTTCAACTAATGTTACGGTCAAATTAACAGTGCTACCTTCGGGTGAGTCTGTGGTTATTCGTTTCCCATCAGATGGTGATACCTTTGCTACAGATAAAATAACAATCAAGAAAGACTACACGTCAGCCACAACCCTTGAAACCAAGATTATCTATACTGATGAGAATGGTGTCACTACAACTTATAACGTTCCAGTAGAAAACGTTGCTGATCCTCACGGTAATCCAACCAATGGCACTTCAGAAAGTGAACTTGATATTACCGCAATTACTGGTGGACGCTATGGAGATTATAAAATCATTACAACTGTTAATGGTCTCCCGTCAACCGAAGATGTGATTAATTTCTCTTACCGTGCAGTCAAGATCACTGATAATGGTACCGATCCAGCGACTAATAATCCAAAAGTAAATATTGAACATGGTCCACGCGTCGATCATATTACAGTTCAAATATACGACGAAAACGGTAATCCAGTACTTCCAAACCCAATCACCATTCCAACTCCAGATACCACAGGTGGTCACGGCGGTTCAACGCCATGGACAGTTCCACTTGATGGCTTAAATCTCAAGGATGGAAAATATCAGATTGTTACCACAGCTTATGATAATGGCGGTAATATTCTCGATAGAAATACTAAATATTGGGTTCAGTATACATCGAAGAAGACTCCTTCCGTTCCTGAAACTGGTGGCTCAGTCTTCGCTGGTACGAACTTCACAAGTGCAGATTTTATCTCAACCTCACTCGCAATCTTCTTTGTCGCTACTTTCTTCGCGATTATGGTCTTAAAGCGTAATCGCAAAAGCCAAAGACGCTAAGTCTTAATAAAGTCTAAAAATATAGATCCAAAAAGGATCTATATTTTTTATTTTCATGAAAAACATTGAGCTTTTTTATATTATCTGGTAAAATAAGGCTGTTGGACGATTAGCTCAGTTGGCTAGAGCGCGTCTTTGACGTAGACGAGGTCAGAGGTTCGAGTCCTCTATCGTCCACCATAAGCATCCTTTTGGGATGTTTTTTGTTTTGTTCATATGTTACAATTGGGGTAATTAAACAAAAGGGAAATATGAGAGACTTTACAAATAAAATCAATAACTTCCTAAATGCTGCAATCAATACTACGATTCTGATGATTGCAATCGGAATTTTTCTAGCCCTTTTCCCGACCTTGAGCCTCGAAATCACTAGATGGATTTTTATTATTGCCTTAGTCTCTGCCGGACTTAGTATGATTACTGCCGATCTCACTGGCAAAAAGCGTGGCGGCATCATTTCCGGTACCGTGCTTGGTTCCTTTAATTTACTTCTCGGCCTCATAATCCTTATTAATCCTGAGGTCCTCAGTATTATTCCGATTGCCATCGGTTTTTATATCGTAATCTCAAGCTTAACAAAATTACGTATGACATTGGCTCTTAAAGAAATCTCAAATTCCGCCTTCACTGCCTCTATCCTTATGAACATCATTTCTGTAGTTTCCGGCTTTATTATTATCTTTCAGCCTATCGCCTCAACAGCCGTAGCTGTCATGCTACTTGGTATTATGCTTATTGTCTATGGCGTCTCTGACTTGATTAATATTGTTATCCTAAAAAGCCATGTTAATGAATTTTCGTCTAAAATGAAATCTGCCAAGAAATATCTTACCGACGACGTCCAAGAAGCAGAAGTCATTGAGAAAAAGAAAAAATAAACCCACTTCCATCGGGGTGACAAAATAAGACTTCATAAAACTCATTTAAACACTAGCTATTTATAAAATCCTTATGCTATAATCAATACAATACATTTATATGTAGTGGAGTTAAATAAAGTGAAATTAGATAAAGGACTAAAACAGTCTGGTCTTCAAGTGTGGCCAGAAATGCTAGCCCGGGGCTCAAGGTGGGTCTTTGGTTTATTGTGGGTACTCCCAGTACTCGCCTCCATGGCTTTTGGTAGCCCAGTTTATGCAGCCCCAACGATTAGCGTCTCCCTCCCTGCAACTTCTGCCGATATTGATTTTTCGATGTCGGAAGTGCGATCCTCGGCCTTCAAAAAGAGTGCTATTATTCAACCTGTCGTCACTACGGATAATCCTCAAGGATATACCCTATATTTATCAAGTAACGACGAGAATACTTCACTAAATAATGGTACCTATGATCATATTAACTCAATTTCGACCGGCCTCAACGAGACTGCTTTTACCGCAAGAACATGGGGGTACTCGCTTGATAACACTAACTTTAAGCCTATTCCAAAAGCCAGTAACCCTGATAAAATCGCCGAATCGCAGCTTCCAGCAACTGCTGCTACTCCTGCCTCGGTTAATTTTGGTGTAAAGGTTGCTCCAGACCTCTATGAAGGTACCTACCAGAAGGAGATTGTTTTTACAGCAATCACCAACACAGTAAAGACCGTTAGTTATATGGATAATGGTTGGAATACAATAACTCGCTTGCAGTGGCTAGCCGATCAGAATGCTGGCCACGACATTACAATTAAGCGTGGATATTCCATCCCCTATCCAGGTTTCTGTGGCCACTATATCAATAAGTGTTTTCCACATACAGACATGGCGACTTCCACAGATCCGTATGAGACGATTCTCTGGACTGATACTGACACTCACACTATCTATTTTTACAGTGAAAAAGACATCATCTATGTTAATGAGGATGCAAAGGGTATGTTCAATGACATAATGAAAAACGCAGGCCCCGGCAGTGTTACTATTGATCTCACAGGGCTTGATTTTTCCAAGGCAAAGGATCTCTCAAACTTATTTGCAAAGAATAAGATTAAATCCATAGAATGGGGTAATTTTAATACTGAGAGCGCTGAAACGGTCAGTAAAATGTTCCGCGACGTCGAACCCACTAACCCATCTAATTTCCCTATAGATTTTACAAAAATTAATACTCGAAACGTAAGAGACTTTTCTTATATGTTTAATGGTTCAAAAATATCTTCGCTGAATCTAAACGGCATTGATACAAGAAATGCTACGAATATGGCTGGTATGTTCTCTAGCATGAGCAACCTCTCTGTATTAGACGTCGCTCCGCTGAGTACGTCAAATGTTACGGACATGTCAAGTATGTTTGCAAGTATGCATAGTGTTACAGATATTCAAAATCTTTCAAGTCTAGACACATCAAGAGTAGAAAATATGTCAAGTATGTTCTCAGATCTTGGCAGCATAACTAGTCTAGACCTCTCTAGCCTCAACACGTCCTCAGTAACTAATATGTCGTATATGTTTTCTTCTTCTGCCGCAATTACGGATTTGGATCTTACGTCTTTTGATACACATTTAGTAGAGGATATGTCTGGAATGTTTAGTGGTATGACGAGTCTAGCTAATCTTAATATGTCAGGCCTTGATACTTCCAGTGTTACCAATATGTCATATATGTTTAATGGAATTATGGGAATGTCAACCATAGATTTAAGCCCCCTCAATACCTCTTCCGTAATTGACATGACTTCAATGTTCCAGGACTCAAAGAATCTTACCCATCTTGACCTATCAGGTTTTGACACGACTCATGTCGAAAATTTCACAAGTATGTTTAGTGGTGTTAATAATATGACCACCCTTGATCTCACCAGTTTCCATACACCTCAAGCAACAGACATGTCTTCTATGTTTATGGAGATGTCATCACTAACGAATCTAATAATGCCAAACTTCGACACTTCTAATGTTGTACAGATGTATTCTATGTTTAATGGTCTTACTAGTATGACCACCCTTGACCTCTCTCATTTTAATACAGCCCAAGTTGCAGGCATGGGCGCAATGTTTCAAAATACTCCGCAGCTTTCACATCTCAACCTCAGTTCATTCGATACCTCACAAGTAACAGATATGTCTTCAATGTTTGAGGAAGGCATGGCAGACAATAGCGTACTGGACCTGTCAAGTTTTGATACCGCGCAGGTATCTTCCGCCTACAATATGTTCAGTAATACTCGCTCTAGCACAATCTTTGCTTCTAATTCATTTGCCCTTGACATAGATGACAGTCAAGACTTGTTCTATGACAATAATAATCTCATTGGTGGCAATGGCACTGCTTTTTCCGACACCAACCCAACCAATAAGACTTACGCTCGTATCGACGAACCAGGCACACCAGGCTACTTTACAAGAAAGCCATAATTATAACAGCTACTCCTGGTTATTTTTTCCATCACGGCTTCCATATTCTTTTCATAGTTATTATGGTAAAATTAAATTGCTTATTGGCTATAAGCAAAAAAATAGAGTAAATAGAGTAAATAGGAGTTTTACTTGAGAACAGGACTGCGAAAACCCCCATTTTTTAATGGTCAAGGTCCAGTAATTATTGTCATCGGCTTAATTTTTACAAGCCTTTGCCAATTTTTCCTTGATCAGACTACTGTTTTTGCCGCTCCATTAATCTCAGGAAGCGGCACTGTTTTGTCTACCTCTGTTTCTCATTCCACGGTTAATCTTGATTTTTCTGCGCAAGAATTTCGTGCCGCTGCCTTTAAAAACTCAACTATTCAATACCATATTAATACCACCAACGCCACTGGAGCTATGTCCTATATTTCTAGTATTGACGAAGACACTCATTTAAATCATTCCGATACCGACATTCATCAAAAATTTGAGTCAATTTCCATTTCTTTACCAGAGACTAGCTTTGCGCCAAAAACTTGGGGTTATCGTAAATCAAAGACTAGTGTCACAGGGAACTTTAATCCCATCCCCAAACGCAGCAATCCAGATCTCTTGTATAATGAAACCGCCGCAGCCAATACTTCATACCATATTGATTTTGGGGTCAAATCCTCGCCGGATCTTATTGAGGGGACTTTTGAAAAACAGATAGTTCTCACTACTATTGCCAACCCTGTTCCGACTACTGCCACCCTTCAGAATGGCTTTCAATTTAGTAATATTGTCTATAACTTGAACCCTAACCATGATACTGAGAATTTTAAGCCTTCAGCCACACCTCCGGCGAATCTTGCAGCTGCCACGAAGATTTCGACTAATAATTCTATGGTCCCAGTATATGCCTGGTATGATAGCTCCGATAAGACTGTCTATTGGTGGAGTAATGCGGATATTGTTTATGCTGATCAGAATTCAGCCTATATGTTTGGTCGCATTAATAAATATGCTAATCCACTGAAGGTGATAGATACAAGGGGAATTAATACTAGTAGGGTTAAAATGATGACCAGGATGTTCTACGCCGGTCGTTGGCCGATCAAAGAAATTATTTTAAGTGAATTCGACACCTCAAATGCTGAAGATATGTCGGAGATGTTTGCCGTGGATCCGTTTGGTACCGTCACAGACCTGCCTGAGCCGCTTGATCTTACAAGTTTTGATACTAGGAAGGTTACCAGTATGCGCAGTATGTTCTCGGGGACATATAACGAAGAAATTGACATCTCAAGTTTTGATACCAGTAATGTTACGGATTTGTCTTACATGTTTGATGATTCAAAGGTTAAAAAAGTTTATGCTCCAGCCAGTCTTAATACGGCAAACGTGTTGGACTCGACTGATCTCTTCCATGACGCGGTTAACCTTATTGGTGGTAATGGCACAACTTATAGCGCTACAAACGCTTCAAACCTTAACTACTTTAAGGTCGACGAGGTCGGCAGTCCTGGCTTCTTTACTGCTGCACCGTAATAAGTGTTCTCTTAAAAAGTTTTCGATATTCTTGGCCTAAGTGGTATAATTGTTTCGCTTATGTTAAAATAAGATTGTAAATAAGGTCTAAAAATAAATGAGAAAAATCAAACAAATATTTGAAAGCGTCCGTCAAAAATTATTTTTGGGCAGCAGCCTTACTTTAAGGAGTACTCGTTTTCTTTATCTAATCCCGATGACCGGTCTCATTATAACCACCCTTATCTTCGGTGCGATTATTTATACCTCTTCCGAAAAGTCCACTTTTGCGGCTCCAGGTATACCAGCACCAACTCCAACCCTCACCCAAACCATATCAACAACTTCAATTAATTTTAGCTTTAATAGTAATGATTTACGAACTTCTGCTACAAAAATCCTATCAACAGATGTTAAGCCAAGAACCAATAATGTGACTGGCCTTACTACGACAATTTCAAGCATCGATGAAGATACTAGTTTAAACAGCACCGACCCTGCGAATACGGATAGAATTGCTTCTATAGATGGTGTATATCTACTAGCGAAAACTTGGGGGTATCGATATAGGCAAAACCCTGGAGTTACAAAATATGCGATGAGCCCCATACCAAAAGCTAGTACTCCAGATACGATTTTAAGCACTACTAATAATTCTCCAGTAGATTTGCGTATAGATTTTGGGGTAAAGGTAGCCCCTGGTTTAACATCTGGAACATACACAAAACAGTTAATTATTACTTCGTTTACAAACCATGTTCCTACCACCGCAACTTTTTTACCTGGCCAGCAATTCATGGTTAAATTAAGGTCTGTTAATCCCAATTACGATACTGATGTTTTTAGACGATCGCAGACTGCGCCTCCAAATATTGCTACTGCAGTTATAGTGTCCACTAATGATTCGGCATACCCAATCTATGCCTGGTATAATGCAGCGCAAAAAGCTATTCTATGGTGGAGCGAAGCAGATATTTCTTATGCAAATGAAGATGCATCGCAAATGTTTATGGGTATAAATTTTCAAAACTCGCACAATGTGCAATTATTGGATTTGCGCGGCATAAATACCAGCCGCACTAAAAACATGCGCTTTATGTTTGCTGAACAATATCAGCACGTTAAGCATATCGATCTTAGCGAATTTGATACTAGTCGGGCAGAAAATATGATGCATATGTTTGCAGATTACACCCATAATTATAGCGCTATTCATATCGTTCCTGACCCGAGAGATTTTTCTAAATTCAATACGAAAAATGTCAAAGATATGAGCTATATGTTTTTCTATTCAAATCTTCCGTCTATAGACATAAGACACTTCGATACGAGTAACGTAACGAACATGGATAGTATGTTTTTAGCTTTGAAAAATGTAACTTCATTAGACCTGTCTAATCTTAATACACGACGAGTTGTTAATATGTCTAATATGTTTTCGTTAAGCAAGTCATTAGTTAGTTTGAATATCTCAAATTGGAAAAATGACTCCTGTACTAATATGTCATTTATGTTTTCTAATCTAGGATCATTAACTGATTTAAATATAGATGGATTTACAACACAAAATGTAACTAACATGACATCAATGTTTAATGGTGTTAAGAGATTAGAAAATCTTGACCTTTCAGGGTTTAATACTGGAAGAGTTACTCGTATGGATTTAATGTTCCAAGATATGGAATCCTTAAAGACTATTAATCTATCTAGATTTAATACATCCAGTGTCACTACAATGAGTCATATGTTTTTTATGACTAATGCCAATCCTCCTATTACCAATTTGGACCTTTCAAGCTTTAATACTAGCGCCGTTACGGATATGGAGCGCATGTTCGTTGGTCTGGCTAACTTGCAAAATCTTAATCTTAGTTCTTTTGATACACGTAATGTCACAAATATGGAGGCTATGTTCTATTACACATTCGTCACACATCCAAATGGTGTACTCGATATTTCAAATTTTAATACTAATCGAGTTAATCGCATGAGCGGCATGTTTAATTATATGAAGGTTAGGACTATTTACGCTTCTTCAAATTTTGTCACCAACTCACTAATTCCGCAACCCTCTAATATCTTCATGGATAATGATAATCTTACTGGTGGCAATGGCACCACCTACGCCTGGCCAAACTATACCTCAAACTTCGCACATATCGACGCCCCCGGCAACCCTGGCTACTTTACTCAAAAACCGTAGCCAATCCTGGCTTCATAAAAATATTGCCAAAAAACTGGTTTAGCGTTATAATAAGAAAGACTTCTGGGTCGGTAGCTCAGTTGGTTAGAGCACGGGCCTTTTAAGCCCGGTGTCGAGGGTTCGAGCCCCTCCCGACTCACCAGAATTTCGATTTTAAACAGTCCTCGTAAGAGGCTGTTTTTTTGTTTTTACAAATCTACATTCCGCTTATCCTACCGAAAAATGTCAAAATATGGTATGATAAACCAAGTTTAATATTAATATTCTTATCACAAAAACTAGTCTTAATCTTTTTGTGGTAATCAAAGGGCAAATTCATGGAGAATAAGGAACAAATTCGCAACGTAGCAATTATTGCTCACGTTGACCACGGCAAGACCACTCTGGTCGATGCTTTACTAAAACAATCTAATACTTTTCGCGATAATCAAGCGGAAATGAGCCAAACTCTTATTATGGATTCAGGCGATCAGGAGCATGAGCGCGGCATCACTATCACCGCCAAGCAAACCGCCGTCTATTATAATGGTTATAAAATCAACATCATCGACACTCCTGGTCATGCTGACTTCTCTGGTGAAGTTGAACGTACTCTCAATATGGCTGACGGTGTGCTTCTTGTTGTTGACGCCCAAGAAGGTCCAATGCCTCAAACCAAATTCGTTTTAAAGAAAGCCCTTGATTTAAAACTCAAACCTGTTGTTATTATTAACAAAATTGATAAACCAGCCGCTCGCATCGAAGAGGTAAAGGATGAAATTTCCGACCTCTTCCTCGAGCTTGCCACTGATGAATCGCAGCTCAATTACCCAATCTACTTCGCAGTCGCTCGCGACGGCAAGGCTGGTAAAACCACAGAGCTCGACAACGATCTGCATGTTATTTTTGACTCCATTATTAACGACATTCCATCTCCAAAAATCGATGAAGCTGAAGAAAAGGGTTTGCAGCTCCTGGTCGCATCTCTTGCTGCTGATAATTACCTAGGCAAATATGCTATTGGTAAGATTTTCCGTGGTAAGGTTAAACATGGTCAGACTGTTAAAATCATGAAAACCACTTTTGAAAATGGTGAACCACAAATTACTACCGCAAGCGCTAAAATTGATCGTCTTTTCGCTTATCGCGGCCTCGGTAAAGAGGAAGTCCAGGAAGCTTTTGCAGGTGATATTGTTGCAGTAACTGGTATCGCTGATGCCAATATTGGTGATACTATCGCTTCTGGTGATCAGCCTGAAGCCCTACCTACTATTGAATTGGAGCCGCCAACTCTCAGTATCTACATTGGTCCAAACACCAGCCCATTAAAAGGTAAAGAAGGTGAATTTACGACTTCAAGGCAGATTTCCGATCGTCTTCATAAAGAACTCGAAACCAATATTGCTCTAAAGAGTGCCCAAGATGGTCTTGGTTATAAAGTTTCAGGTCGTGGTGAGCTTCACCTCTCAGTCCTCATTGAAACCATGCGCCGCGAAGGGTATGAATTAGAAGCTGGCCGTCCTGAAGTAGTTTATAAAGAAATTGATGGTAAAAAGTGTGAACCATTTGAGGATCTAACCATTGAGGTTGCTCCAGAACATGTTGGTGCCGTATCTCAAGAACTTGGTATTCGTAAGGCCGATCTTAAGACTCAGGAGCTTACTTCCACTGGCGCTACCCGCTTTACTTATGAAATCTCTACTGCCGCCCTCATTGGCCTGCGCAACCAATTAATGACTGCCACCAAAGGTACAGTCTTGATGTCTTCCATTCCAAAAGGTTACCGAGAAATTGAAGGTAAATATAAGCCAGAACGTAATGGCGTGCTTATTTCTTTTGAAACTGGTACCTCTACAGCTTACGCTCTTGATATGGCGCAGGCTCGCGGTGTCCTCTTTATCCCGCCTCAAGTCCCAGTTTACCAGGGAATGATTGTTGGTCTCTCAAATAAGAAGGATGATATCGATCTCAACGTCTGCCGTGAAAAGCAATTAACCAATATGCGCACTCACGCCTCTGATGGCGCGATTCAGCTTACGCCATACACCAACCTCAGTCTTGAACAGTGTCTTGACTTCCTTCTCGATGACGAGCTTCTTGAAGTCACCCCAAAGAGCCTCCGTCTTCGCAAACGTCAACTCGATCCAATCAAACGTAAGCGTGAAGCTAAAAATTAATTAAGGATAATATGGTCGAGCGCACGTATCTTATTGATTCACATTGTCATCTACATGATCAAGAATTTTTTGCGCCAGCCGCCCAACTATCAGGCTTAAAAAATGCTGCATTAAATCGTGTAGATAAAATAGTTTGTATTGGCACTGATCACCAAGACTCTCTTAATGCCCAGCGTTTTGTCCAGGAGCACCCAGAGTCTAATCTATTTTGGTCATACGGAATTCATCCGTCAGAGTGGCAAGCCAGTCGCTCCGCGGTTGATTTTATAAATCAAGCTAATCCGCCAATTGCCATCGGCGAGGTGGGTTTAGACTATCATTATGGAACCTCGGATAAAAAACAGCAAATCGCGCTTCTAGAAGAGATGCTCCAACTTGCAATCGATCAGAATTTACCCCTTATCTTTCATGTTCGTGAAGCCTTTGATGATTTTTTTGCGATTCTAGACAACTTTTCAACCACTAATTTTCGCGGTGTAGTTCATTCTTTTACAGATAACAAGAAGAATTTAAGACGCTCACTTGAATACGGTTTCTATATTGGCGTCAACGGCCTTGCTACTTATTCGACCCTACCTCTACCTCCACTCGATCGCATTCTACTTGAAACCGATGCTCCGTTTTTATCTCCTGTGCCATACCGTGGCGAGACTAATGAGCCTAGCCGCATTAAGGAAATTGCTACCTGGTTGGCAACAAAACTCCAGTTAGATCTACCAGTCGTTATCGATCAAACCACTAAAAATACCGAGGATCTCTTTGGTATATAATAAGAGGGAATATGAATTCTAATAATATCTACTTAGATTATGCTGCTGCCACCCCCGTCGACAAGAGGGTGCTTGCTGCCATGTTGCCATATTTTTCTGAAAAATTTTACAACCCCTCTGCCGCCTATTTGCCAGCCAAACACCTTCGTGGCGAATATGAAACCCAGAAAGGTTTACTCGCTAATGCTATTGGTGCTAAAGCGCCCGACCTAATTATTACTGGTGGCGCAACTGAGTCAATTAATCTCGCTTTTACAGTTTTAAAGCAGCACGCTGGACACTGTCTAGTCTCCAGTATTGAACATGCTGCCGTGCGCGAGTCGGCTAAATCTTATTCGGCTGGCAATTTTGATGAAGTAAAAGTTTTATCTACTGGTCTAGTAGATTTAGTAGACTTACGACAAAAAATTAAAGAGGATACTATTCTAATTTCGATCGCACTCGTAAATAATGAACTAGGCACTATTCAGCCCCTCTCTGAAATTAGTCGCCTCTTGCAGGAGGTACGCGAGTCTCGGCTAAAAGAGGGTAATCTTACGCCGCTCTATCTTCACTCCGATGCTTCTCAGGCGATGAGTCTCCTTGATTTATCGGTTGCCAGATTAGGCGTAGATCTTCTCACCATTAATGCTGCCAAAGTCTATGGCCCCAAGGGAATTGGAACTCTTTATGTGGCGCGTGGTGTAAAATTATCGCCAGTTACTTTTGGTGGTGGGCAAGAAATGGGTTTGCGTTCTGGTACGGAAAACGTCCCAGCCTTAATTGGCTTTGCAACTGCTGCAAAGCTTGCGAAAGAACATTTGGTTAGCTCTCGTCGCCAATATCAAGATTTCACAAGGCAGTTTAAGCAGATTATTGAGCAAGAGTCTCAAATCGCTCCGCTTTGGCTTGGCGATCCAAAGCATCAATTGGTTAATTTTGTTCCAGTTTGCTTTAAAGGCTTAGATGCCGAACGCCTGATTTTTAAGCTTGAAGATCTAGGGGTTTATCTCTCTACCGGGGCTGCCTGTGCTGCTTCCAAAGGACAAAAGTCTCATGTTCTCTCAGCTATCGGCCTATCGGATCAAGAGATTGCCGGTTCCTTACGAGTGACGTTTGGACAAGGTAATCAGTTCGAAGATGTTAAAAAAGCCGCACACCTGATCGCGGAAGTAGTAAATCAAGAAGCAAAGCGTCTTAGGTTGGTGTAGTAGGAGTATTATGCAGGATAAGATTTTAAGTTATAACCCAGAAAACTCCAATAAAACGGTTTTTGTTGGTATGTCTGGCGGTGTCGACTCCTCGGTTTCCGCCATGCTTCTAAAGAATACCGGCTATCAAGTGGTCGGTGTTTACATGAAGAACTGGTCAAGGGACCTTCCAGGCATGAAATGTCCTTGGGCTGAAGATCTAGCTGATGCCAAACGGGTTGCTACTAAACTAGATATTGATTTTCGAATCTTTGACTTTGAAGAAGAATATCATCAAAAAGTTGTCGATTATATGTTGTCGGAATTTCAAAAGGGGAATACTCCAAATCCAGACATTATGTGTAATCAAGAAATCAAATTTAAATTATTCTACGAGGTTGCCAAAGAACAGGGTGCCGACCTAATCGCCACTGGACATTACGCCAGCTCAGATGGAAGAAACTTATTAAAAGCCGTTGACCAAAACAAGGATCAAACATATTTTCTTTACCGTATTTCAGAAGAAGCTGTCGCTTCAACTATTTTTCCACTCGGGCGCCTCAATAAGCCAGAGGTAAAACAGTTGGCTGCAGATAATTGTCTTGATAATGCCTATAAAAAAGAATCCATGGGGGTCTGCTTTGTTGGTGAGGTGGGGATGCATGATTTTTTGAAAGAATATTTTCCGGTAACTCCAGGTGAAATTATTGATCGTGAGTCACACCAAGTGATTGGAGTCCACGACGGCGCTGTTTTTTATACCATTGGTCAGCGACATGGACTCAATCTCAGTGGTGGACTGCCTTACTACATCGTTGATAAGGATATGTCTCGAAATATTATCTATGTTTCACGTAATCTCAATAATCCAAATCTTTGGACTAATAAGTTAATACTCAAGGATATATTCTTGCGTCCAGAATATGATAAAAATGGCGAGATTGTCCCTCTCCCTCTAAATTTTGACGTCCGTATTCGGCACCGTGCTGCTCTGCAACCTGCAAAGCTGACTCTCGACCAAGAAAAAAGCCAAGCGGTTCTCGAATTTACACACGAATTCAAGCGTCCCGCCTCTGGTCAATCGGCTGTTTTTTATCATGATGATGTTTGTCTCGGTGGTGGTATTATTGCCTAACCTATTTCTTGAAACAGGCGCCACCTTTTTTCTCTTCGAAGTCACGCGTGAATTCGTCGATATACCTTAAGAGGCCTATCTTCTTAATTCTTTCATCTACGTCCTTCATTTCAAAGTCCGTCCCATCCTTATGAGTTGCGGAAATTGCCTTTTCGCTCGTTGGGTCGAATTTTACAGTAATAGTATCATTCGCCGTCTTACATACCAGGCTGATTGCGCCGTCTCCAGTCAAAGCTTTTTTAATCGCAAGAAATGCAATCAGTCCAATTATTCCGATAATAAACAAGGCAATTAATTTTCTCATCTTTTTTCCTAATTATGCTTATCCTTACCTTAGCACAACCACCACACAATGTCCATAAATAATAAAGTTATATGGCCGATAAACAGAAATTCAAGCGTGATATAATATAGAGTATGAATGCTAGTGAAATCCGTCAAAAATTTCTTGAATATCAGCAAAAGCTTGGACATCAAGTCATCGCGCCTGCGAAATTAGTTCTTGAAAACGATCCAACCACTCTTTTTACCGGTTCAGGCATGCAGCCTCTTCTGCCTTTTCTTCTTGGAGAGCCACATCCAGAGGGCAAGCGTCTAGCTGATTCTCAGCCATGCCTTCGCCTGCAGGATATTGAGGACGTTGGTGATCCAAGACACACCACAGTCTTTGAGATGTTAGGTAACTGGTCTCTCGGTGATTATTTCAAAAGTCAACAGATTCCTGCTTTCTTTAAATTCTTAACTGAAGAAGTGGGTCTAGATCCTCATAAGATCTATGTTACTTGCTTTATTGGTAGTGAAAAATATGGCATCCCAAAAGACACTGAGTCCGCTGAAATCTGGCAGCAGGTCTTTAAAGAGGCTGGCGTAGATGCTAAAATCGCTGAAATCGGCAGTGCCGAAAATGGTGCCACCAGAGGTATTAAAGAAGGTGAACATATTTTCTTCTATGATGATCACGAAAACTGGTGGAGTCGTGGTGGTGGTGTAGAAACCACTCCTATTGGCGACCCTTGTGGTCCTGATTCCGAAGTCTTCTATGACTTTGGTGAAGATAAACAAGATGTTGCGACCTTCGGTCAGTCACATCCTGCCTCTGACGGTGCTCGCTTTATGGAAATCGGTAACCAAGTCTTCATGCAATACAAGCGCAATGAAGATGGAAGCTTTTCTGAATTAAAGCATAAAAATATTGACTTCGGAGGTGGTTTAGAGCGTATTGCTGCTGCTGCAATTGACTCTTTTGATGTTTTTGAAACTTCACTCTTAAAACCACTAATCACTAAGATTGAAGAGATTAGTCATAAACAATATATCGACTATACCGCTGATATGCGTATTATTGCCGATCACCTACGCGGTGCTTATCTGCTTTCCGCTCAAGGTCTCACGCCAAGTAATCGTAAACAAGGTTATGCTCTCCGTCGTCTCATCCGTCGGGCTATTTTAAAGGCTCTTAATCTTGGCATTGAACAGGATTTTCTTTCTCAGATCATTCCACTTATCGAAAATAATTATCGTGACCTCTCCGACGAGATTCTGAACACCCGCCAGGACGCCCTAACGGTTTTAATTCGTGAAGAGCAGGCTTTTAGAAAGACCTTAAGTCGCGGGCTCAAGGAACTCAATAAGTTAAAAACCTCTGGCCTTACTGGGAAGGAGTTATTTATGCTTCAGGATACTTATGGTTTTCCACTTGAGCTTTCTGTCGAAGAGGCTAAGCGTCAGCAAATCGAGCTGAGTTCAGATTGGCAGACTGAATTTGATCAATGTCTTGCCGCTCAGCGTGAACGTTCCAAAACTGCTTCTGAGGGTATGTTTAAAGGTGGACTTGAAGACCATAGCGAAATGTCAACTAAATATCATACCGCAACCCACCTCCTACTTGCCGCTTTGCAAAAATTGATAGACCCAAAGATTGGTCAGGCTGGTTCAAACATTACATCCGAGCGTCTTCGTTTTGACTTTAATTTAGATCGTAAATTAACGCCAGAAGAGATTAAGGCTCTCGAAGATCAGGTTAATCAATGGATTCTTGAAGATCACACTGTTACTTTTGCAGAATTTGAAAAAACATACGCTAGAGATACCCTGCATGCTCATGGTCAATTCTGGGAGAAATATCCAGATACTGTCAAGGTTTATACTGTCGGTGATTTTGAGCATCCAGTTTCTCGTGAATTATGTGGTGGACCTCACGTCGAACATACTGGCATGCTTGGCAAATTCAAAATCAAAAAAGAGGAATCTTCTTCTGCCGGCATTCGTCGTATCAAAGCCGTCTTGGAAAATTAAATAATTCACCTGATTTTAGTCGTTCTTCGTCTCCATGTCGTATAATAAACAAAAAGTGGAGACATATGGAACGACTAATTAATTATTTTATCCCTCAAAATTATCAACTAGAACTTCGTGTCAATAAAAATACGGAGGAGGTTCAAGGACATACCATTATTTCTGGCAAGACGAAAGCTTCAACATTAAAACTTCATGCCAGAGACTTAAAAATTTCTAAAATACTCGTAAATAATAAACCAGTAGATTTTACCTTAGACCCAAATAATCAATTACTGAGTATTAATAAAGTAGAAAAAGACCAGTCAACGATCATTGATATCCGTTATACTTTTAAGCTCAGTCACAGCATGATCGGTATGTATTTGTCGACCTATAAATACGAAGGCAGGGAAGAGCGTATCGTTTCTACTCAGTTTGAGTCACATTATGCTAGAATGATGTTTCCTTGCATCGATGAGCCTGAAGCTAAGGCAACCTTTGACTTAAAGGTTATTGATACAGATATCGAGGATACAATTCTCAGTAATATGCCAATTCTTTCAGAACGAGTTTTAACCTACACGTCCGTAAATGCCGATTTGAATCCTAAAGAAGATCCAAACGCGCTCAATCTAAATGCTGAAGTTTCTCGTAAGATTGTCACCTTCAAAACTACCCCCAAAATGTCTACCTATTTATTAGCCATTTGTATTGGTAAATTTAATAAAGTTTCCGGTACTAATCAGCACGGCATAGAAGTGGCAACCTACGGCGCACTTAATCAACCAACGAAGTCTCTAGAATTCTCAAATCAAATTGCCATGGAATCGTTAGATTTTTATGATCAACTCTTTGAAGTCCCTTATCCATTACCAAAACTCGACCAGGTAGCTATCCCTGACTTTGATGCCGGCGCCATGGAAAACTGGGGTCTAGTCACCTATCGTGAATCCTGTCTCCTAGCAGATCAAAACACACCACAAACTACCAAGGAGTATATTGCAACCGTCGTTACTCATGAACTTTCGCATCAATGGTTTGGCAATCTTGTTACAATGCGTTGGTGGGATAATCTCTGGCTTAATGAAAGTTTTGCGAACATGATGCAATTTTATGCCGTCGATCACCTTCGTCCAGAGTGGCAAATTTGGCAAGATTACTTTACGGAAGACTGTTTATACGCACTTCGCCGAGATTCTCTTGAGAATGTACAGTCGGTCCAGCAAACTGTTTCGGATCCTGCTGAAATCGACAGTCTCTTTGATGGAGCCATTGTTTATGCTAAGGGATCCCATCTGATGTTTATGCTTATGCGTCTAATGGGCGAAGAACAATTCTTCAAAGGCTTGAAAAAGTATTTCCAAAAATTCCAGTACCAAAATACTTCTGGCGACGATTTATGGGCCTGCTTACAAGAATTTGCCACCTTTGACGTTAAGAATATGATGGACTCTTGGATTTTGCAGTCTGGGTTTCCGTTAATTGATGGAGAAAAACAACAGCGTTTTCTCGCTGATGGTTCTACCGATCAAACCAAATGGGTTCTCCCAAAAATCACCGATGATATGTCCGGTCATTATCTAATAAAGCTATCGGATCACGATTTTGAGCAAAAAATACAAAACTTTCAAAATCTCAACTTTGAACAAAAACTTAGATTATTGATTGATCGTAGCATGCTTATGCGCACACCATATATTAATACTAGTAGTATTTTTGATTTGCTACCTAAATTCGAAAAAGAAAAGCAGGAGTCGATCTGGCAGCTAATTGTTACCATTATAGCTAATCTTAAAATCTTCTTCCCCCCTACTTCCGAGTATTTTCCTCTATTCAAGAAATATCTTTTAAGGCTAGTTGCTTATAATATTGAGCGTCTCGGCCTTAGTTCAAGGGTAGACAGCGCAGATGATTTAAAGCTTCGACCACTTGTTCTTAATTTCGCCATCTACGCGGAGGATCAGGCTATTTTATCAAAGCTATCCGATATTTATGATCAGAAAATAGGGAAAAACATGAACTTTTCAGCAGTTTCTCCTGAGCTTCTTGACACGATTATCGATGCTAAATACCGCTATTCTAAAGAAGAACTCTTTGAGCCTCTGCTTGAACGATATCAACAAGAATCTAACCCAGTTTATAAATCAATTATCTTGGAGACTTTGACTGACAGCCGTAAAGAAGAATACATTAATAGGCTTATCGATTTACTCGAAGATCAAGAGACGGTAAGACTACAAGATCATCTCACCTTCCTGTCTTTGCTTCTTTCTAACCATTGGTCAAAACAACTGGCTCTCGAATGGTTTTACACCCATTGGGATTATATAAAAGAGATTACAAAGAATAAGTCGATCGATGATTATATTCGAGTTGTCGGAGCGCGTGTTTCAAGCCAATCTGAGGCAGAGCAGTTTAGCCAGTTCTGTGACCAGGAAAGAAACAATAAGGCCGTCGCTCGAGCTATTAAAATAGCAGAGTATGGTATTAAAATCACACTTAAGTGGCGTGAACGTGAAGCAGAAAATATCTATCAGAAAATTCAGCAATTATAAAAATCTACATCAGCAGAAAAAGTAATATTATATAGTTAATAAAATAGTACATTTAAAATTTATAATTAACAGGGGTCAGAAAAATAAATTGTCAAAAAAATAAAAAAACTTAAAAAATCTTTCAAAAAACCCTTGCAAACTTTTAAAAGCTGTACTACAATACTAAACAAGTTCAGCAAGTCAACAAGTTGACCACTGCCATGAAGAGAAAACTGCGAGGTAATCTCCTTGGAAAAATCCAAGCGAAGATTTCTACGGATTATCGAAAAGACAATCCATTCATTGCAGAGTTTCAATTAACAATTTGGACAACGATGAAAAAAATAAATAGACTTGCATCGTATTTATCCAGATAAATTCCTTCTCGGATTTTGAAAGATAAATACAGAATTAGTAATTGAACTTCGATTACTAGTTAAGTCAATGCATAAAAAGGTAAATAAGGGCACTAATAGTG
>CAUQIL010000002.1:0-24858 GCA_963518195.1 uncultured Candidatus Saccharibacteria bacterium
CATTGGTGGTATACAGTGCGTCAAAAGATACGGTTGGCCAACTATTCTTAATTTGTAACCCATCATCATTCACGCCCGTTTGTTTGATATATTCTCTTTTTACTATTTCTTCAATCTCTCCGATCTTGGTATCAATTTTCATCGGCCTTACAATCTCTTTTACAGTTGTATTCTCAACTTTTTCTTCCACCGCCTTGGTTCCGGTTGCCACCTCATACTTCGAGACTGTTTCGTTTGCTTTTGCTAACTCCTCTTTTGCGGATTTTACCTGGCTCTCTAATTGGTTCTTCTGACTATTCGAGGAGAACATTAGGTATACTAAACCACTGGTTGATATGACTGTCAATAAGCCCAGAGCCACTAATGCGGCTTTCACTCCTTTGCCTGTTTTATGTTCTATTTCAGATTTGATCTCTATATTATCTTGCTCCATGTGGATTCTCCATTAATTTTATATTTTTATTATCTAAAGTCCTAAATTGCCGTAATTCTCGGAGCCTCCTTCCCCAACACAGAAAATCAAAGACTGAAATGGTCGCTGATTTGTCCATTTTAAAACGTCCTTTACTTCTTGCGGTACGGTATTGCATCCTGGAATACCATTGCCGTCAACTGCTTTTTTCCAATCTCCATTCGGTAAGGATTTATAATAGACTGCCGTCGATGGTCCTCCATGGGCAAGATATTGACTCCTAGCACTGTTATTAGGCTTCACTTTTACTTCGTGCGAGACTTGTGTAGTGGCAAATAGAAATTTTGCCTTGCTATCGGTTGCGAATTTTCGGATTTGAAGAATAATATTATCTTCTACGATTAGCCCTTCTTCGATTACTTCACCATTCATAAGATGAGTTTCACTTTCAATCTTATTTCTCAGTGCATCCATATTAGCATCAAACGCCATCGGCTTTACAATTTCTTTGATTTTGGCATTCTCAGTTTCCGCCTCGACCGCCTTGGTCCCAGTTGCCGTTTCATACTTCGAGACTGTTTCATTAGCTTTTGCTAACTCTTCTTTAGTAGTCTTAACTTCTCCTTCTAGCTTATTTACTTGCCCAGAAAAAGAAGTGTTCACATATATCAATCCACATAAACTGATAATTGTCGCTAAACAAAAAACCGCAGCCACAATTTTCAAGCCACGGTTATTTTGATGTTTTGTTTTGTTATTATTTGTATTTTCGATTCCATCCGTATCGTACATAATATCTCCTATAAACACACTATACCATAAAAATGATTTTTTAAAACTAAAAAGACTTACGTCGTCTATCTATAATTATTATGCTATAATCTGTCTATGGTAAAACGTAAAAAAGGTCGACGTAAATCTCCTCGTGATGTAGCTCCCGAGCACGAGTTGCCAGGAGGTTTTTGGCGTCAAGTCTCAGCAATTCTTATGATCGCTATCTCCATCGTCCTTGTGATGACATGGTTCGGTAGTGGTGGCACGCTTCTCAATGATTTTCATAAATTTGGTTTCTGGTTGATTGGTTATGCTACTTTTGCTATTCCTGTTATCCTTGTCTACTTAGCAGTTAAGATCTTCCGTAGTACGGATAACCGTCTTCCAGCCGTCATCTGGATTGTTTCATTTTTAATGATCTTCTGGCTTTCTGGACTCTTTGGCTTACCTACTTACGGCACTACGTCAGCCCAAACTGGAGGTATTCTAGGTCAGTGGCTAAATAGCCTTGTTACGCAAATTCTTAATCCAAGCGTTGCAGCCTTTATCTATCTTGTTCTAATCTTTATTACCGCCATCTTCATCTTGCAGCTCTCCCCAGCTGCTGTCTTTCGTGATCTCGCCAATCTCTTCAAGACTAGTCGTCGTGAAGAAGATGCAGAGAATGCGCGTGTGGCTCGTCGAGCTCAAGCTGATGACGCGATTAAGGCTGGCGCGCTTGGTCCATTGAAGATCAAAGCTAATGGTGTTGAGGTTTCTCCAGAGGAACTAAAATCGACACCAAAAATCGAAGTTAAAAAACCAGTTATGGATAAACCAGTTGAAGCCGAGCCGGAACGTGCTCTGATTGAAGTTTCTGATCCAAACTGGAAAATGCCAAGCACTGACCTTCTTTCTAAGAAACAAAACCCTCCTGACGGTGGTAATATTCAGCAAAATGCCTTCATTATTAATTCTACTTTTTCGGACTTCGGTATTGAAGTTAAGCTCGATGGTGCCAATGTTGGTCCACGCGTTACACAGTATACAATTCAACCACCAACTGGCGTCGTTCTCTCTAAAATTGCTGCTCGTGACAAGGAGCTAGCCCTAAACCTTGCCGTCGATAAGGTTCGTATCGAGGCTCCAATCCCTGGTACCCGCCTTGTTGGTATTGAGATTCCAAACGTTCGCCCCGCCGATGTTACTCTTCGTTCTATTCTCGAGAGTAATGAATGGAAAAAGGAACGCAATCCACTGGCCTTCGCCGTTGGTAAGGATATTTCCGGTAATCCCGTCATCGCTAACCTTGCCAAAATGCCTCACCTCCTCATCGCTGGTACCACCGGTTCTGGTAAGTCTGTTATGACCAATACTTTAATTTCGTCACTCCTCTATCGTAATGCGCCTAGTGATATGAAATTAATCATTGTCGACCCTAAGCAAGTGGAAATGGTGCAATATAATGACATTCCTCACCTCTTAACTCCAATTATTAACTCCACTGAAAAATCTCTTTCCGCTATGAAGTGGGCGGTTAACGAGATGGAGCGTCGCTATACTCTAATGGCCGAAGAAAAAGTCAAGAAAATCGAAGATTATAACGAGAAGTTGCAGAAGAAGACTGCCACGGTTGCCGATCAGGATAATAACGAACAGCAACACGATGGTGGCAAGATGCCATATATTGTAGTTGTGATTGATGAGATGGCGGACCTCATGATGCAAGCAGGGAAAGACCTCGAGCAACTCATCGTTCGTATCGCCCAGAAAGGTCGTGCCTCTGGTATTCATCTTGTACTTGCGACCCAGCGTCCTGAAGTTAAGGTTATTACCGGTCTGATTAAGGCCAACGTTCCAGGTCGTATTGCCTTCGCCGTGAATAATAATACCGACTCTCGTATCATGCTTGATATGGGTGGTGCTGAGAAGCTGCTAGGAAAAGGTGACATGCTGATGCTGACTACCGAAATGATGGGTAAACCTCGTCGTATTCAGGGTGCCTATGCCTCTGATAGTGATGTTGAAAAACTAACAAACTTCCTTCGTGAACAGCGTGCTCCTGAATATAATAATGAAGTCATTTCTCAAGCCGTTCAGATCAAAGGAATCGGCCCAACTGATGGTGGTGGCTTTGGCGATCTTGGTCGTAAATATGATCCAAATGATCCCGTCGTTCGTAAGGCTATTGAAATTACTCTCACTAAAGGTAAATTCTCTACTGCCATGCTGCAAACCTATCTTGGTAAAGGTCATGGCTTCGTCTCTGGTCTAGCGATTTGGCTTGAAGAAATTGGCGTAATTGGCCCTACTAACGGCAATAAGCCTCGCGAAGTAATGATTAAGAGTCTTGAAGATTTTGACCAACTGGCCAACGTATAGATAGATTATAACGATAGATCTTGGTAGTTCAAAAACAGTACACCAGATCTATCAACTTCGTCAAAATACCATAAAAAATATAGCTTCCTGGAAGCTATATTTTTTATATTTCTAAAGATGTTCGTAATCGCTTCCAGTATTGCCCGTCCTACAGCTGTAATTATTCTGTCCATCTGGCCTCTCTACATCATGATAGATTCTACGAATCTCAGCAGAATAATCGGAACATTTCATAGGCATGTGGCCTCCGAAGGCAAACTTCCATTCACCGTTTGGCAATTCTCGGTAGTATTCCTCAACCCCACCTCCGCCAGCAACTACCAAGTTTTCATTACCAAGATTATCTTTTTCTTTGTTAAAACCACCAACTTGTAATGAAGCAAAAGCATAGGTCCCTGCTTTATTAGTGAAAATCTGCCCGTGACTAATCCACTTGTCTTTACCCATCGTATCAAGCAATTGTTGATATTTTACATCATATGCTACCGACTTATTATTAGTCACAACCGTCTTCTCTTCAGTCGTCTTATTTTCTTTTGCGATGCCCTGATCGGGCTTAGCGGCCTCCTCTAATTTAATAACGGTTTCCTGAGCCTTCTTTGTTTCTTCTTTTGAGACCGAAAGATCATGATATAACTGCTGACGCTGGTTTTGGCTTGTAATGATAGTATAAGCAAGCGCACCAACTGCTGCGACTGTAGTTAAGGCAAAAAGTGGAGTTAGTGACATTTTCTTCTTTTCTACAGCTACTTGCTGGACTGCAGGCATCTCGAAAGTTGACATAGGCTGCACGCTGGGGCTAGCTACTTCTTGCTCTGGTTCATCAGCAGATTTTTCTGTGGACTTGAAAGTATCTTCTTGTTTGACTACTGGCTCCTCAGTCACGTCACCCATCTCTGTAGTATTCTCTGGCGATGCGTCGATCCAGGCGTTAGATTCATTGGCTACTGTCATATTCTCGGATGATCCTGTATCTATCTGATTAGCATCAAGAGAGGACTCACTATTATTTATGGTATTATCTTGACTTAGATTATTTTCGCTATCCATGCGTTCTCCTTTTTCTTGATTGTAGCATAAGTTTTATTAAAAAACATAAACAGCATATCTGATATTTCCTTGCTAGTTGAAAAAATCGCCTCGATCTGATATAATTAAGGCATTATTAGCTCAGCAAGCGACAAGAGGTGTGCTTGCTTTAACCAAAGGAGTGCAAAGTGAAACAGTATGAACTTACTGTGTTGATTCATCCTGATTTGGAAATGAATCTAACACCAGCCCTAGACAAGATTAATAAATTAATCGAGTCACAAAACGGTAAAATCGTTAAGGAAACCAACGAAGGTAAGAAGCGTCTTGCTTATTCTATCAACAAGCAAGATTACGCAGTTTACTACTTCTACGAACTTGAGCTTCCAGCTCAGGCTCCAGCTAAGATTTCTTCCACCCTTAACATTACCGACGAAGTCTTACGTTATCTCTTAGTCACTGTCGACGAACGCAAAGCTAAATTTGAAGCTAAGCGCAAAGCTCGTGCAGAGAAGGCTAAAGATACCGAAGAGTCAGCAGAATAAATAAAACGAGGAGGTTTTTATGGCGCGGGGATTTAGTAAGGCAATCATTACAGGTAACGTAGTACGCGATCCTGAGCTTAGAGCCACATCTGGTGGCACTCAGGTCTGCTCGTTCTCTGTAGCAGTAAATTACAATTATGTTCAGAACGGCGAGAAAAAGGAACAAGTTTCCTATATCAACTGTTCTGCTTGGGGTAAAGCTGGCGAGATTATCGCTCAATACGCTAAGAAGGGAACCGGCATTCTTGTTTCCGGACGTCTTTCTCAGCGTGCCTTTGAAGATAAGACTGGCGCAAAGCGCTCTGCTACTGAAATTGTCGTTGAGGACTTCAACTTCCTTGGCGGCACTAGTGAAGGTAACTCTTCAAGAAGCTACGCTTCCACAAGTAGTGATGAATCTGCCGATATCATTCCTGATGATATTCCAGATGAGCCTATCGACCTCAGTGAGGTTCCATTCTAAAAATTAATTAAGAGAGAGTTTTGAGAGAAATGAAAAGAATTAAAAATGATCCAAATCTTTACTTCGACTATCGTGATGTAAAGACTATGCAGCGTTATATCGACGTTTACGGTCGTATTGAGCCAATTTCAAAGACTGGTTTATCCGCTAAGCAGCAAAGACAATTAGCTGTTGCCATCAAGCGTGCTCGTCACCTTGCATTGCTTCCATTTGTATCTGCCAACTAAAAGGAGAAAACTATGTACGGTCCAACCGATCTTAAGAAAAACGTACTCATTACCTTGGACCGCCAGCCATACAAGGTTATTGAGTATTCACAAAAAGTTATGGGACGCGGCGGTTCTATTGTTAACGTTCGTGTTAAGAACTTAATCACCGGTGCTCTCATTCCAAAGACCTTCAAGGGTCAAGAAAAAATTGAGCCAGCAGAAGTTACTACTAAAAAGGTTCAATATCTTTATAAGGACGATGACAAGTTCTACTTCATGGATCCAACCACCTTCGAGCAATATGAATTATCGAATGATTTAGTTGGTGATTCCAAAGATTTTATGAAAGATGGTGACGAGATGGATATCCAGTTCTATAATGGTTCTGCCATCAACCTCACCCTTCCTAAGAACCTCTGGCTTGAAGTTACTTATACCGAAAATGCCGTCAAGGGTGACACTTCCACTTCAGTTATGAAGGATGCTACTCTTGAAACTGGCGTTGTGGTTAAGGTTCCAGCTTTTATTAAGACTGGCGATGTAATTTCTGTTGATACGGAAACTTACGCCTATCGAGAGCGTCAAAAATAAGATGCGTTCATCACGTGATCAAGACTTAAAGTCTCATATGAATATGCAAAATACGCATAATCGTATGCCAGTATCACGAGCCGAGAATAAGCTTGCGGGGGCGGCGCAGGCTTTTTCTTATGATTTCCGTGGCAAAACTGTCCTCGACATCGGTTCCAGTACCGGTGGTTTTACTGAATACGCACTACTTCGTGGTGCCAAAAAAGTAATTGCAGTAGAAAAGGGAACTAGGCAGATGAAGGCACCGCTTCGTTTTGATTCGCGTATCGATTTACGAGAAAAAACCGATATTTTTTCGGTAACTCGTGACTCGTTGTCGAAGAATCAAGGTGAAATTAAAATTGATACCATCCTCGCTGATGTCTCCTTTATTTCTTTAAAGCAGGTTTTAAATCACGCCAAATCCCAGCTCACTTCCTCTCAAACTGATTTTCTCGTCATGTTAAAACCACAATTTGAAGCTAAGACGTTTCAACTAAAAAATGGAATTATTAAAAACGAAGCCATTCGCCGCAGTATAATTAAGGATTTTGAATCCTGGCTGAAGAATAATGGCTTCCTTATTATTAATAAGCGTGATAATACTCTCGCTGGCAAAAATGGCAATCTTGAGCGATTTTATTTCCTGAAAATTGCCAGAAATATGACCAGGTGACGTTATCTACTCTCCAGTTTTAAGTGCTTTTACCATGTCAATGCGACGAATCTTTATCGCAAGGAATCTAGAAAGTACGACTGAGAGAATTAAAGTACCCAACATGCTTAATACTAGTACAGTCCATGGAATGAAAGTTTGAATATCATATGCATCATCTACAGAGACTTGATAGATATAATTAGTAAATATTAGACCAAGTGGCAAGCCAATTAACCCTGAAAGAATCGTAATAAAAATATTTTGCCAGGTAAAAATCTTTGATAGTTTTGCGCTCGAGAATCCGATAACTTTCATTGTTGCAAATTGTATCTCCTGTTCGCAAAAGCTTAAAGTTCCCATATTATAAAACACAACAATGCCCAGAAAGATCGCTAGAGATAATAAAACCGCCAATGTATTTAAAATGGTTTTTAGCATTTGCTTTAAGTTACCTGTCATCACGGCCTTTGATTGTATGTTAAGGTATTTAGTTTCTTCCTTTTTTGCGAGGTCGTTGTCAGAAAGATAAAAAGTCGTTGGCGTATACTTTTCTCCCATTCTTTCGTAAAAGTCTTTTGTGATAGTTAGATTTTGCGTTTGTTGCTTCACTATTAGTTTGGTAATTTTTGCTTCATAAATTTTTGTGTCACCCACATTTCTCCAGCGTATTGTATCTCCAATCCTAAGTCCGTGCTCTGTGGCGATTTTTCTCGAAATATTTACGCCAGTATTGTCCAGTTCCGTGGTTTCTCTTTGCTCGTTTAAAAACTTTATTGCGCCCCCGGAGTTATCAATAAAAAGATTGGTTGTTAAATAGCTTTGATTGTTTTTGTCCACTAGCTCAATATATTTTTGTTCAGAGTTATTCGTGAAAGTATCTGCTATTTTCTTCATATCGGCAGTTTCTGCCTTGTCCGCATCAATCACTGCAGTGTTTTCAAAGTTGTTGATCATGTTGACTTCAGTTTCGATAAAATTATTCATTGAAGTATAAACGCCAAATGCCATCACCACTAGTGCAATTGCGCCAGAAATACCGACAACCGTAGTGATCATACGTCCACGATTCCTAAGCATGTCACGCAAATTCCAGCGTGATGTAAAACTCAGTTTAGCAAAATTACCTGAAGTCGTAAATCTCATTTTTCGACTATTAATTTTTGGTTGTTCTGGCCGTAAAATTTCAGTTGTATTTTGTCTAATAATGTGTCTAGTTGCCAAATAACAGGTAATTGCAATGCTAATAGTTAGACAAATATAGACAATGATGCTCATAGTAGTTAAGACAGGATTACAGTTTGGTACCTCAAAGAAGCGCATTGCATTACTCATAAAGAACTTTGAAATCATTAGTGACCCGACAATTATACCGGCCAATCCACCAAGCACACTCAGATAAACACCATAAGAAATATAGTGCCAGAAAATTTTTGCATTTGAAAAACCCAATGCCTTTAAGATTCCAATCTTGGTACGATCGCGACTAATTAGTCTAGTCATGGTTGTCGCTACAGATAAGATAGAAATCAGAATAAAAAACCCAGTAAAGATACCGATAATACTAGAAGTTTCATCAATTTCTCCCTGTAGCACCTTCACGCTTGGCTCTTCGCGCATCTTTGTTACCACTGCACGTTTTTTAAAGTAATCCTGAATTTCGGATTTTACATTATCGGTTTGTTCAACCTCTTTCACTTTAACCATAATCTGGCTGTATATTGTTTTAATATTGGAGAGTCCAGGCTGGTTAAATTCTGACATTAGTTTCTGGTAGTCCATAAATGCGTATGCATACTTCAGGTTATCCGGAAGAATTTCAGAGCTACTTTTTGAAACATACACATGATCAGGAATATAAACGATCCCTGCAATGGATTTTTTAAAAGTCTTGCCGAGATACTTAAAAACAATTTCATCATTAACCTTAAGTTGATTCTTTTTAGCAAAATAGGCATCAATCCATATTTTGTCACTTGAAACTGCAAAGCCCTCACCCTGTTCAACAGTAAACTTTGCAATTTCATTACTACGTAAAAGATTCAGCTCTAATTTATAATCCTCATATTCCTTGTTCTGCTCATCAATCTTTTGGGTCTCAGTTTCCTGATTATTATTTTTAGTCCCTGTATTTGCTGTGGTCTGACTTTGCTCACTAGGTTCATTTTTGGCTTTTAAGATATTTAAAACTTGGCCTTTTGCTACTAATTTTCCTTCCGCTTTTTGCACTCCATCAAATTCACTTACCTTTTTAAGATCCTCTTCAGAAAGTGCGCCTCGGATATTTAAATCTTGCAATTTCCCTTCTTCGTAAAAGCGGTCAACGGCAGATTGCATCCCCTGAATATATCCGTCAATTCCGCTGCAGGCCGCAGTTCCTAGGAGAACCATTAAGAAGATCATTAAAAACTGGGAGAAGTTCTTACGCACATCACGTAGCATTTTTAGAAATAACATTACCACTCCACCTCGTCGATATCTTTAATATGAGAATTCTTGTGATTTGTTTCAATCTGACCATTTTTAAGACGAATTATCCTATCCGCAACCTCAGCAATTAATGCATTATGCGTTACCACAATTACAGTCGTATGTTTATTGGCCTGCTTCTTAAGTAATTTTAGAATCTGTACTCCAGTATTTGAATCAAGTGCTCCTGTTGGCTCATCGCAAAGCAAAATCGCAGGCTTTTTTACGACAGCTCTCGCGATTGAAACTCGTTGCTGTTCTCCACCAGAAAGTTCGCTAGGAAACTTCTTTGCATGCTTACGAAGCCCCACCGACTCAAGTATTTTTAGTGGATCCGCCTCGATTTTGATTATGTCTTGCATTATCGCAACATTTTCTTCGACGGTTAGAGTTGGCAGTATATTGTATGATTGAAATACAAATCCAATTTGTTCGGCTCTGAATTTTGTTAGCTGCTTATCTGAAAAATCTGAAATATCGGTGCCATTTACTACTATCTGCCCGGTCGTCGGTCTATCCATCCCGCCAAGTAGATTTAAAAGTGTTGATTTTCCCGCACCCGAAGGTCCTAATATGACTACAAATTCACCCTCAAGAATCTCAAGATTAACATTATCAAGCGCTCGATATTCAATCTCTCCAGTCCGATAAATTTTACTTACATTAGTTAATGAAATCATCTAAGAACCTCCTCTAGTCTGTTATTCTTTGCGCTCTATGTCTCGTTTTCTATATCCTAGCTTTCATTATAATACAACTCTTATCACCGCCAAGATCTTGTAAAGTCATGTCTACTCTGCTATAATATAAATAATTAATCTTACTTATTTTTAAACACAACAAGAAATACCCCAAGAAATTTTTTGTTTGTTAATTTTGTAAGTCTTTATTATTAAAAGAGGAAAACATGAATAAACAAGAACAAGAAAGACGCGCTAGACTCATGAAAATGCAGGCAGAGCGCTTGCCAGAGATAAAGCGTCGTTTTGAGGAGAATCAAAATCGTACTAAAATCTCCGAGCCAACCGAAGTTACTACTGGCGCTGCAGTCATTTTTGAGCAAGCACAAAAACGTAATTTTAACAGCAATTTTAAACCAGGCGGCAAGGATTATTCTGCTCGTTCTAAAAAGAAGTCAAACTTTTCAAATGAACAAAATGGTTTTGATGGAAACTCTTCTAAGAACTCCGATCAGCAAAGGAATAAAAAAGGCAATAAAAATAAAGCCCCTAAAACAAATAAGAATACTAAGAATGTTGAAGCCGAGGACCGCAAGGTTAATCTCTCTGTCTCCACCAGACGTGGTGATATGGTACATCACCAACGCATGCTCTCCCAAGATGTTAATGCGCAGGCTACTCAGCATATCATTGGCATTCCAGTTAATAAGTCCCGTTTCAACGGTTACAATGGTACACAGGTTACAAATGCTCAGCTCAAATCGGCTCGCCCTGATCCTGAAGCAGTTCGTATTATCCCAATCGGCGGCCTAGGTGAATTTGGTATTGGTAAAAATATGACCGCCATTGAATATAAAAGCGAGATCATCCTTATCGATATGGGTGTCTTGTTTGCCAGCGAGGATTATCCTGGAGTTAACTACATGGTGCCAGACATCAAATATCTCGAAGATAATATGGATAAAATTAAGGCTATTCTCTTTACTCACGCCCACCTTGACCATATTGGTGCTTGTCGCCATCTGTTACCAAAATTCAATCCACTCACTCCTATATATGCCACCGACTTCACCATCGGCATGATTAAAAAACAGATGAGTGAGCTGGATGATCTTCCTGAGATGAATTATCAGGTCGTTGATCCACTAAAGCATGAGAAGCTTCAAGTCTCTGAACATTTAAGTGTTGAATTTATTCATACTCTTCATTCCATTCCAGGTAACTGTGCCCTTGTGATTCGTACCCCAAATGGCGTGATTTACCTTTCTGGCGACTGGCGTGCCGAAGCGAACCCGATCGAGCGCCAAACTGACTTTGAACGTATTGATGAAATTGTCAAGAAAGAGGGGATTGCTCTCATGATTAACGAATCAACCAACATTGATTCTCCGGGCCATCACCCACACTCCGAATATGACGTTGGTGACAATATTGGTAAGGTAATGGATCATTATGCAAATGGTCGCGTCATCATCTCCTGTTTTTCTTCACAAATTAATCGTATCGGCATGATCCTTGAGCAAGCTTACCAGCGTGGTCGCAAGGTTGCTTTTGCTGGCTTCTCCATGATTAATAATATTGAAGTCGCTTTGCGAGCTAAATGTATTAAAGTGCCAAAAGATACCGTCATGAAGATGGAGGACATTATTAAGCTTCCTGACGAAAAAGTTACTATTGTCTGTACTGGTTCTCAGGGCGAGTTGAACGCTGTGCTTAATCGCATGGTGAGCGGCGCTCATAAATTTATTAAAATTAAGGCTTCTGACACCATCGTCTTTAGTTCCAATCCAATTCCAGGTAACGAGCCTCATGTTGTGAATACCGTTGACGGATTACTTCGTGAAGGTGCTCAAGTTATTCAAAACGGGAAGACCCACCTCACAAATATTGGTCCGCTTCACCTTTCTGGTCATGCCTATTACGAAGATCACGTTGATTTTGTCACCCGCTTACAGCCAAAGAATTACCTGCCATATCACGGCGAATTCTTCATGATGGAGCATAATGCAGAGATGGCTGAAAATGTGGTTGGCATTCCTCACGATAATATTCTTGTTGCCGATGATGGTGATATTGTCGAGCTCTTACCAAACCAAACTATTCGTAAAAATGGTCGCATCCATGTTGGTAATAAGCTCTATGACGATGCTGATAAGCCAGTACATGAAGCTGTCGTTAAGGATCGTATTCACATCTCTCGTGAAGGCATCTTTATGATTGTTCTTACCCTCAGTAAGAAAACCGGTCGTCTCATCAAGACCCCAGACATCGTTTCTCGCGCCTTTATCTATCTTGATAACTCCGAGGAGCTGATTGGTAAAATTCGTCACTACCTTCGCGTAAAGACCGAAAAATCAATTTCCTCCGACCCTGAACTCAAAGTTCTAAAAGACGAGATTAAGGAAGATATTACTCGAATCCTCTACGATGCAACTGGACACACTCCAATTGTTATTCCAGTCATCAATAAGGTCTAGGCTTATATTCTTGACGATAAAGATAGAAAAAGCTACAAAAAGTAGCTTTTTCTGTTATTTACTAGGCTATTAAGGTATAATAAACCTAATGTTTTCTAACCTATTCGGCAGCCAAATCGAATCAATTATTCTGCAATTCGCCTATTATTTTCTATTATTTATTCTCTATTCTGTTGGGGGATGGATCGTTGAATGCATTTGGACTTACTTCATGAAGCGCAAACTTGAAAATCGTGGCTTTTTCTTTGGCCCTATTTGCCCCATCTATGGCGTCGGTTCCTTAGTTTGTGTGCTCTTAATCGGCCCCCTTCACCTGTCCTGGCCACTGGAGTTTTTATTGATGATCATTATCTGTGACCTAATTGAATATATTACCTCTGTTGTTTTGGAAAAAATTTACAATGTACGTTGGTGGGACTATACGACCGCCTCACTCCTACACCTCAATGGCCGCATTTCACTCGAGACCTCGATTGGCTTTGGTGTGGGTGGTATCTTCATTTTACATCTTATCCAACCATTTTTTTCTCGTCTTCTTGCTCCTCTAAACCCCCTATCTCTTTTAGTTATCTCTGGTCTACTTCTGATCATTTTTGTTGCCGACATCCTTTTGTCCTTAATTGCCATCTCAAATATCAAAGGAGTTTTTAAAGGTGGAACTGTTGACCTGACTGCTGAAATTAAGCGTTTCAGTATCAATTATTACAAAAAAGCCTCAAGATTAAGTCGTCGTCTTGCCCACACCGCCATGCATCACGTAGGTAATGCTCAAAAAGAAGCTAAAAAACGTGTTTCACAGACCTTTAAGTCTAAAACCGCAAAGAAGTAGAACTATCTTAATCTATTAAGTAGCTTTTAAAATTATCCTCCTCTCTTAACTCTAGGATAAAATGGGATTCTTTGTTTTGAACAGTCAAAAAGAAAACTTTTTTCCGTGCCCTTGTCATCGCTACATAAAACAGTCTCCTTTCTGCTGCAAACTCACATTCTCGAGTGGTAGTCAAAAAATTCCAAGCTCTTACCAAAAGACTTCCTCTTCTCAGTCTTCCCAGTTTTTTATTATGCTCCCTCCAAAGAAACGTCTCTTTTGTGATTGTGATTAAGTCTTTTTCTTTGACTTGGCTTGGAAACCCTAGCGTCGCGTCTCGACAATTAATGATAAAAACGTAGTCAGCCTGCAACCCCTTTGATTTATGTGCACTATAGAACCTAATATCAAGATCTGGTCTTTTGGGTATACTAATTTTTAACTCATAAGTGCTAATTTTAAATTCAAGAAATTCACAATGTAGTATACGTTTTATATCAAAATTATAACGACCAATTAGAAAAATTTTTGCATTTCTTGGTAGACTTAGAAAGAAGAAAAACAGAGCATTAAGATCAGTTCTCTCGGAGGGTCCATTAATCTCAATTATTTGATCTGGATCTAGGCAGTTAATCCCTCGAATGTTCTTTACTAGTTGTGATCTATTTTTCATCACAAAATCCCCAGATAGTTTGGCGAGCTGTTCTGGAAAACGATAGGTCTGCTCGATTTTAAATACTTTGGTCTCTCCCCAATACTTTTTAAAGTTCAAGATTAAATCTATTTCACTTCCTGCAAATTGATAAATAGTCTGCCAGTCATCTCCTACGCAGAATAATCTAAAACCATGAATTTGTCTTAATTTTTTAATTAAGGAATATTCAAGTGGTGATATATCCTGATATTCATCAATTATTACAAAATCAAAGCAAAATTCTTGCAACGGTTTTAAATTATTAGTATTGGTACTAGGGATATTGTTAATTGCCTCCTCTAGGAAGCCGACAAAATCAACCTCTCCTGCACTAGATAAAGTGGTTTTGTATTTATGGCTGAGCTCTTCTAGTCTTCGAATTGTATCCAGATTCTCTAATCTCTTTTTCTTTTGCCAGAAATTCGGGTATTTTATATTCGTGAACTGTCTTAAATCTTGATATTCAATATGGTAGTTTCGCGTTAGATAGTATAGACGCTCATATATTTCTGTCGTATCTTCCGAGATGTCTGGCCTGGTCTGTTTTAGGAAGTCGCCAAAACCTAACTTTGTTAAACGAATTTTATCTGGTCCAGCTCGCATGGTTTGTCTCGTTTCTTTGACAATTTTTAAAGCCAAACTATGGAAAGTTTCTACCATCAAAAAAACACCAGGGTGATATATCTTAAAAATCTCATCATTACTCAGGATCTCTGCAAGAATCCGCTTTTCTAGCTCTATTCTAGTTGCATGTGTGAATGAAATTACTAAGATTCTTGGAATATTACATCTACCTCTGATCCACCTATTTAAAATCCATTTAATTTTTCCGATAATCGTGGTTGTCTTGCCAGTTCCTGCTCCGGCTACCACTAAGGTATTTTGTGAATCATTTTCGATACTCTCTACCTGCTGCCTATCTAGTGAATATCCTTCAACAAACTTATAATCTAACTCGCTTCGCATCCTTCACCTCCTTTCTGTCCAAAAACTTAAATTTTTACTTAACGTGTGAAATAAAAAAGAGCACCAAAGGTGTTCTCCTAAAATCTCTTATAGATTGCAAGGCTTCGCTCGCCTAACTCAAGCTTAACAAATTATTACATAAAGTAAATACTAAAAACAAAAGACTCTTTTTATCTCTCAGTTTTTCTTTAAAATCCACCATATGTTATTATTAAAACGGAAGAAAACAGAGGAAAAGTATGATTAGAGAAATGGCTCCCGAAGATCGCAAAGAGTATGAAAGGTACAATTAACCATGTCTGTTATTATAAAAAAATATTCACCAGATCTTATTAAACGTTTTAATCAAGAAGAGCATCGTTTATCTATGCTTCTCCCTACTAATATAAAAATCGAACACGTCGGTAGTAGTGCTGTTTTTATTGGCGGAAAAAACATAGTCGATATTCTTATCGGAGTTCCAACTCGTAAAGATATGATTTCTATAAAAAATATATTAATAAAAAATGGATATTTTGAGAGAAACGACAGCCACGAAGACAGAATTTTTTTGGCAAGTACACAAGAAGAGACTAGCGAGGGTGATTTTCATATTCATATTTGTCCAGTCGAAGAAGAGTCCTATAAAGATTTTATTGTTTTACGCGATTTTCTGCGGAATAATCCTAAAAAAGCACAAGAGTATTTAAATAAGAAATGCGTATTTGCAAAAGAGGCTAATTTTGATCGCAAAAAATATAAAACTTTAAAATCAGCTTATGTATCAAAGCTATTGATTGAAGCAAAAAAATAAGTCTGATTAAGACCTATTATGAAGTATTTGAATTTTTAATTGGTCTTACATTTTACCTTGAAATGGTGCCCGAGACAGGACTTGAACCTGCACCTAGGAACTAGACTAGCACCTGAAGCTAGCGCGTCTGCCAGTTTCGCCACTCGGGCCTGTACAGATTATAGCACACCGCATGGGTTGAGAGATATTTATCGCACTCTTTCACATCGTTTATTTCATAAGATGAAAGAATTATAAATAAAATAAAAATAGAGTAAAATTAGAATAGTATTATAAAAGAAAGAGGAAACATGGCTGTCGAAATTGAAGGTAGAATCCCAAATATTAATCCAGAAGAAGTAAAAGCTAAACTTCTTGCCATTGGCGCTAAACCACTTGGCTTCTATAATTTTCGGCGTTACGTTTTTGATCCAACCATAGGCGCTCCTCATCGTTGGTTGCGCTTGCGCACTGATGGCAATAAAACCACTCTCACCTTCAAAGAACTTAGTGATAATTCCTTCTCCGGCACTAAGGAGTGGGAGATTGAGGTCTCTGATTTTGAGACTACTTTAGAGATCTTAGAAAAAACCGGCATTAAACATCGTAGTTATCAAGAAAATACCCGTGATGAATATGAATATCATGGCGCCAAGCTCTCTATCGACCGCTGGCCAAAACTTGGATACTTATTGGAAATTGAGGTTGAAAAAGAAGAAGATATCTATGATATCACTAGCAAACTCGGCTTTAATCCACAGGATATTGTTTCAGCTAATCACGCGGAGCTATATCAAAATATCGGCATCGACGTCAATAACTGTGACGTTCTAAAATTTTAGTCACCTCAATAATCTGTTAAAGCACCGAGTTTTATCCAGAATCTTCTACCCTAACCCTCTTATGCTATACTAAAATTATGAATAATTTACATTATGATGGACCAATTGTTTTAGCTGTACTTGATGGCGTCGGCCTCAGAAACGACGAATACGGAAATGCCGTCGTGCAGTCTCATTCTGAGTTCATCGATCAGCTTTTTGATAAATATCCTTGGGTCTCACTTGAGGCTTCCGGTGAAGCTGTCGGTATTCTGAAAGGACAGATGGGCAACTCCGAAGTTGGCCATAATGCTCTCGGAGCAGGACAAATCATTAAGCAAGGTATCGCTAAAATCGAAGATGATTTTAATACTGGTGCTATTTGGCAAACCGCAGCCTGGCGCGGCGCTATCGACAATGTCAAGCAAAATCACTCCACTCTACATTTTTCTGGCATCTTCTCTGATGGTGGTGTTCATAGTTCAATCTACCAACTCTTTAAAATGCTAGAGCAGGCGCAAAAAGAAGGAATAACAAAAGTTCGTATCCATCTTATCTTAGACGGTCGTGACGTTCCACCTCAGTCTGCAGACCACTATATCCAGCTTCTCGAGGATAAAATAGCTGAACTAAAATCCATCTCAGACCTGCCTCTTGATTATCAAATCGCCTGTGGTGGCGGACGTATGCTTTTTTTGGCCGACCGCTATGAGGCCGATTGGAGTATTGTTAAAACTGGTTGGGATGCCATGGTCTATGGTAGGGCTGATCAGTATTTTACTTCTGCCATGCAAGCCATTAAAGAAAATCGCTCGAAAGATCCAAATTTGCAGGACCAATATTTTCCAAGTTTTGTTATTACAGAGGCAAATTCAGATGGTCAACCTGATAAAAATCGTCCAGTTGGCCTAGTCAAAGACGGCGATAGTTTTATTTTTTATAGTTTTCGGGCAGACCGCGCCATCGAAACTGCCAAAGCCTTCACTGAGCAAGACTTCCATGGTTTTGATCGTGGCACCGAAAATAATCGTCCCCTCAATGTTTTCTTTGCTGGTATGACCGAATATGATTCCGACCTTCATCTTCCAGAGCATTGTCTAGTTACCCCGATCACTATTAAAAATCCGCTCAACCAACTTCTTGCTGCAAATCATATAAATCAGCTTGCCGTCGCCGAAACTGTTAAATTTGGACACATCACCTATTATTTTAATGGTAATAGCTACGATAAAGCACCAGGCGAAGAATTTCTCGAAATTAAATCCGATACCAGGCCATTCAACGAACGTCCATGGATGAAAGCTGCTGAGATTACTGACGAAGTTTTAGATAAAATGTCTGAGACCGATGAATCAGGCAAACCTAAATATCAATTTATCCGTATTAATTATGCGGGTGGTGATATGGTCGGGCACTTTGGTGAGCTTGAACCTACTATTGCTGCAATGGAGGCAATCGACATCCAGTTAGCTCGTCTTGCCAAAAAAGTTGACGAACTTGGTGGTATGATGATTATCACCGCTGATCACGGTAACGCCGAGGAAGTTTTTGATCCAATTACCAAAAAACCAAAGACGTCGCACACTCTCAACTCTGTTCCATGCTGGTTCTATGACAATACCGAAAATCAAAAAAAATATCAGCCACAGCAGCTCGCGGATGCTGGACTTTCCAATGTGGCTCCAACCATTGCTAAGCTTTTTGGTATTTCTGACCTTCCAGATTCATGGCGCCAACCTCTAATCTAGCTTCTGTCGAGCATAAAAGCTATAAAAATTCTAGCAAAATATTCATTATATGATATAATCAGCAAAGAAAAAAGACAATTTTTTTGGTGGGAATAAAGGAGCTATTATGCAAAAGATTACGAAAGCAATCATTCCAGTAGCTGGATGGGGCACACGCCGCCTTCCAATTACAAAAATTATTGAAAAATCAATGCTTCCTGTCGGTAACCGACCTCTTGTCGATTATTCGGTGCAAGAGTTAATCAAAGCTGGTATTACCGATATCTATATGGTCATCAGTAATGTTGAGCCCTGCCAGGTTCAGGAATTCTACCGCGATAATCTAGCTTTAAATGACTATCTTGTCGAACGTGGTAAAGCCGATCGTCTAGCTCTTGCCAAGACTCTTCCAGATCACGTCAAAATTCACTACACCACTCAAGATCCAGCCGGTCGTTACGGCACTGCAGTTCCTATTGCCTTAGTTGTTGAGGAGTATAATCTTGATGAACCAGTCCTCGTCTTTATGGGTGACGATTTTGTCTGGAATCCAGATGGTGAATCTGCCGCCGAATCTCTTATTCATTCACTACAAAGTGAAAACGAGTCAGCTATTCTAGGTGTCGAAATCCCTCGCGAAAAAGTCGACAAATATGGTGTTCTCAGCGTCCAAGATGGCAAGCTTGTTGATGTTATTGAAAAACCAAGCATAGAGGAAGCGCCTTCGAATATGATTAACGTTAGTAAATACATTATGTCTCGCGATCTTCTGCGTCGTGTTGTTAATTATGTCAAGTCTCATGACTTCGGTCCCCTCGATCAGGAATATCTAGTAACCGATCCAATCGACGAATATATTAAAGAAGGCGGTATTATGCGTGTCGCTCCTACTACTGGTGAGTATCTCGACGGCGGCTCTGTCGAGGGTTGGGTTCACGCCAATAATGTCGTCATTGTCTATCAAGCTAAGCAGAAATAAATTAAGTCCCAACTTGCTATTATTGGCATCGAAAAATATCACCACAAGAATATTTTACAAAGGAGAATTATGGCAAAACCACGCACATACCAAGAGGAAATTGGTCTAGTTGTTTCGAATATGCGTCGCGAAAAAGGTCTGACTCAGGCTCAACTCGCGAATATGATCGGCACCTCACAATCTGCTATCCACCGCATAGAAAAAGGTGATCAGAATACCTCGCTTGAAATGATCAAGAAGGTCTCCTCAGCTCTCGGCGGTCAGATCCTCTCTATTAATGACTCCTCGTCCCAATCTTTTCGGGTTAATGGTGGTCGCACCCTGAGTGGCACCATCACCATCAATACCTCCAAAAATGCTGCTGTTGGTTTGCTTTGCGCCAGTTTATTAAATCGTGGTCGCACCGTACTTCATCATGTCGCTCGCATCGAAGAAGTCTTTCGTATTATCGAAGTTCTCGAGTCAATTGGTGTAAAGTGCCGCTGGTTCAACCGTCGTCGTGATCTTGAAATTATTACACCACGCGAATTAAAAATGGATGAATTGGATCTTGATGCGGCTCGTAAAACCCGTTCCATCATCATGTTCCTAGGCCCCCTCCTTCATCGCTATCAAAATTTTAAGTTACCTTATGCTGGTGGTTGTTCTCTGGGCACTCGCACTGTCGATCCGCACCTCAAAGCCCTTTCTGCTTTTGGTCTTGAAGTCGATGCTAAATGTAATGCTGGCTTTTATGAAGCAACTGTGAATCAGGCTGAACTCCAAAGCGAGATAAATAAACGCATTGTTCTGATTGAGCGTGGTGACACTGTAACTGAAAACGTTCTCATGGCCGCCGCTCTCTATCCTGGTAAAACCACTATCATTGGCGCCTCTCCGAATTATATGGTGCAGGATGTCTGTTTCTTCCTACAAAAACTTGGGGTTAAAATTGAAGGAATCGGCTCAACTACTCTTGAAATTGAGGGCCTTGAAAAAATTGATGAGGATGTCGACTATTATCCTAGTGAGGATCCGATCGAAGCAATGTCTTTCATCGCTGCCGCTCTCGTTACTAAATCTGAAATCACTATCAGTCGTGCCCCGATCGAGTTTCTTGAAATCGAGCTTGAAGTGCTTCATACTATGCACGCTCGGATTGATCGTTCAGAGGAATACCGTTCCTTTAATGGCGAAACCCGCCTCGTTGATTTGACGATTCATAAATCTGATCTCGTTGCACCAACAGATAAGATTCATCCAATGCCATTTCCTGGTCTCAATATTGATAATCTACCTTTCTTTAGTGTAATTGCTGCCACGGCTACCGGCCGCACGCTCATACATGACTGGGTCTTCGAGAATCGTGCTATTTATTCAACTTATCTTTCAAATCTTAACGCCAAAATTGAGTTGCTTGATGCTCATCGTGTCTATGTCGAAGGTCCAACCAACTGGCATTCTGCGGAGCTTGTCGCTCCTCCAGCCCTCCGACCTGCCGTCGTAGTGCTAATCGCTATGCTAGCCGCTCCTGGTGTCTCGATTTTACGTAATGTCTATTCC
The DNA here is from genome assembly GCA_963518195.1 of uncultured Candidatus Saccharibacteria bacterium. Classification (GTDB taxonomy): domain Bacteria; phylum Patescibacteriota; class Saccharimonadia; order Saccharimonadales; family Saccharimonadaceae; genus Nanosyncoccus. The sequence goes on from CAUQIL010000002.1 coordinate 20,954, forward strand.
ATCAATCGTGGTTATCAGAACTTTGCCAAGCGCCTTAATCACCTTGGCGCCGATATTCGCCCAGTCTCTGGCATTTAGCTTATGTTATAATCGACATATGCTACAGGTATTCAAACTCCAGAATATCGAGGAATTTATTTCTGAAATCAAAATCTCTAAACTTATCTTTAGTAGCTTTATTTTGATTGCAGCGATCTTCGCGGGCGTTTGTTGTCAAATCAATCAGACCGAACAGAATGCTAATTATGTAAAAAAATATCTTGCCAGCAAGAAGGGCTACTATTCGAACCTAGTCACCAGTACTCGTCGTCAGGTGACGGAAAAATACTATGGCACTCAGGCAAAAACTGAGGAATTCTCTGAGCAATTTACTACTGATTTTTATAAAAAAATCAGCCAACTTCAAGATTCTGATCTTAAGGAGGGCATAGTTTTTATGCAGTTAAAATATCTCAACGATTATTTTACGGAAATTCTAGAACAAAGTATTAACCAAGAAGCTTATATCACACACCTAAATCGTTTTCTTGATCTCAGATTTTCCGGGCAAGATAATTTTAATAGTATCAAGACTCAGATCAGTAATAGTATGGCTGCTAAAATCGACCAGTTACTTTCAAAGGAGCGTCTCTCGGTCCACCCTCAAATTCTTGCAAACTTTATCTCGCCCATGGTTGAGGTTTATTATCGCCAGCTAATTTCTATTAGTCATGCCAACACAAATCTCTACCAAAGCAACTCCACCCTCCACTTTCTTGTTCTCAATCTTCCAATCATCGTCTTTCTAATTTTCTTGATTATTGGCTACTTCTTTTATTCGAGTGTTGGTGGTCGTCTGCTTGCTTTTTGTTTTATCCTAATCTTCTTCTTCGTCGCTTTTCTCTTGCAGGCTCCAGTCTCTAATCACAATATTGACCTAACTTATAGTGATATAATCAAGACATGAATATTTTTATGGAGGGACTAAATCCTGCTCAAAAAGAAGCAGTAGAAACTTTAACTGGGCCACTTTTGATTTTGGCTGGCGCTGGTTCTGGTAAGACTAAAACCTTAACCCATCGCATTGCTAACTTAATTTCTCATGGCATTCCAGGAGAGCGTATTCTAGCTGTCACTTTTACTAACAAAGCCGCCAGGGAAATGCGCGAGCGCTTATGGAGACTACTTCAGCAATCTCGTTCAAACGCCTACCTTACTCCACAACTTTCCGACGATATCGTTGCAGATAATACTGCCCTCCTTGCTTCTGACTCCACACTGGGTCAAGATACAGATCTTGATGGCTTCACTGACCCTCCTCGTAGTTTTATGAACTATATGGGGACTTTTCACGGAATCTGCGTCAAAATCCTGCGTATCGAACATCAAGCCGCTGGACTTGATAAAAACTTTGTCATCTACGATACTGACGACCAGATCTCTCTCATCAAACAAGCTATGAAGGATCTCAAGATTGACGACAAAAGTCTGCGACCAAAATCTGTTCAAGGCACTATTTCTCACTGTAAGAATATTGGGCAAACTCCAGAGGAATTTGAAGAGGAGGCATATTATCCGAATCAGGTTAAAACCGCCAAAATCTTCGCTCGCTATGAGAAACTAAAACGCGATTCCTTTGCCTTAGATTTTGATGACCTACTACTTGAGGTTACTCACCTCTTTGAAAAACACCGTGAAGTGCGTGAACGCTGGCAAAATCGCTTTGAACATATTTTGATTGATGAGTATCAGGACACCAACCAAATTCAGTATCGTTTGGTTAAGGCCTTGGTTAACCAAGATAGGAATATCTGTGTAGTCGGTGATGACTGGCAGTCAATTTATTCTTGGCGCGGTGCCGACTTTACGAATATTTTGAATTTTGAACGTGATTTTCCAGGCGCTAAAACCATTAAATTGGAACAAAACTATCGTAGTACGGGTAATATTTTAACGGCTAGTCAGAAAATCATTAATCAAAATAAAACTCGCACGGATAAGGAGTTGTTTACTACGGCTGGTGACGGCGAGCCGATTGAAATCGAGTCTTTGATGGATGAAACTGCCGAGGCAAATTATGTTGCCTTAAAAATCATCAATCTTCTGGCAAATTCTAAAACCATCATGCAAAATGGCGAGCTAGTCAAAGATTTTACTAGTTATTCTGATTTTGCCGTGCTTTACCGTACCAATGCACAATCCTACGCTATTGAAAAAGCCTTAATCTCTCATCAAATCCCCTACAAAATCATTGGTGGGGTGCGCTTCTATGATCGCAAGGAGGTCAAAGATATTCTGGCGGTTCTAAAACTGATCGTTAACTTCCATGATCGCATCAGTCTCGATCGAATTTGCCGCAATTTATTATCAGGTATTGGTCCAGCCAGTCTTGAAAAAATTCACACCTTCTTAAATCAATCCGAAGGCTATGATCAGTCTGCGCAAGGGAAAAATAACGCCCTACTTGACACTGGTCTCTCTGAGGCACTTTCTGGTAAAGCCAAAAATAGCTTTGCTAGACTGCAGAATTTTTTGCGCGATCTTGACCTGTCGCTCAAGCCGGCCGAAATCACAGAGCAGGCTATTCATTATTTTGGCTTAGTTGAATCTCTTCGAGATGGCACCCCAACTGGTGACGAAAGAGCCGAAAACCTCAATACCATGATTGGCAACGCCAGTGAATTTGACGCTTTGGAGGATTTTCTTGCTGAAGCCAGCCTCATGTCTTCCGCCGATGAACAGACCTCGACCAACTTCGTTACTCTCATGACCATCCATGCCGCCAAGGGTCTTGAATTTCCGGCCGTCTTCCTGGTGGGGCTTGAAGAGGGTCTTTTCCCGAGCTCTCGCTCTGATGATGAAGAGGCAATTGAGGAAGAGCGTCGCCTAGCTTATGTAGGAATGACTAGGGCCAGAAAGCTACTTATTTTAACTTACGCCGGCTCCCGTTTTTCGAACGGACAACGTAGTTATAATATGCCATCACGTTTTCTGATTGAGCTAGGCTATGATCCTTACAGTAACCAATCTTTAGGTCATTTTGATTCCTACGGTAGTAGATCTGACTACTCGGGTTCTTTGAGTGGTGGATCTTCTTTCTATTCTGAGACTAGAATGAGTCAATCTAATCGCGATTTTGACCCATTCAACGACGATATCGAATATGATGATATCGATCCCTTCCCAGATGATTTCTAATCGATAACATCCATGCCTTAGTCGAATAATGTCAATTACTACAAATTAATCACTCGCGGCGCCACTCTTTAGTATTAAATCTTGTTATGGTATAATAGCAAAGATGAAATTAAAAACATCATTATATTACAGATTTTTCTGTGGTTTTAGTATCAGTGTTTTTATCTTAACCTTAGTCCTAGGTGTCTTTTTTAGTATGCGTCCGACCTATGCTGAATCGAATAGCTCCGACAATGGTGTTGTTTCTGACAGTCATTTCGTTACTTTTTATGATGATTCAAAGTCTCTTACCATCAAAACCAGCGCCAAGACCGTTAAAGAAGCCCTTGAACGCGCCAAGATCAATTATCACGACACGGATCGCGTTGAGCCAGCCCTTACTGATGAAATTAATTCCGATAGTTTTCGTATAAATATTTATCGTTCTCGTCCAGTTATTATTAAGGCGGGCACCACCAGTAAATTCATCATGTCTGCCAATCTTGATCCAAAAGAGATTGCCCGTGACGCTGGCATTACTATTTATGATGGTGACGAGCTTAATTTAATATCCGGTCAAAATATCCTTGAATCAGGTATCGCTACCACCTATCAACTCACTCGTAATGGCGGTCGCACTATTACTATCGAAGAAGACATTCCATACGCTGAAAAAACTATCAGTGATGCTTCACTTGCTACCGGTCAGACTAATCTTCGTCAGGTTGGGGAATTAGGTCGTAAGAATT
>CAUQIL010000003.1:0-17672 GCA_963518195.1 uncultured Candidatus Saccharibacteria bacterium
TAACTCTCCTTCCCTTCTATCTTAGCATATTTTAAAGAATTAGAGAACGAATTTAAAGAAATATTGTGTTGTGATATAATTTAAAAAAGCTAATGAATATTGAGGTGATATGGGAAAAAATACTGAGGTGATTCAATGGGAGGCCGAGGAATATGTCTCGCATGATAAAAATATGGGTTGGTATCTGGGCCTAGTGGTTATTGGTGTGATTTTATCGCTGATTTCAATTCGATTTGAATGGTGGACCTTTACGGCTTTAATTATCGTGTCAGTGATTGCTTTAATCCTTTATTCGGTACGACCACCAAGAAAAATTCAGTATGTATTGTCTGAGAAAGGGCTGACGGAAGGTGAAAAAATGTACGCCTTTGAGGAATATAAGGCTTTCGGGGTATTGCAGGACGATGTACATTTTGCGATTATTTTGATGCCAAAAAAGCGCTTTGCACCGGCCGTAACAGTATATTTCCCTGAGAATAAGGGTGAAGAGATTGTAAATGTCTTTGGTCATAGATTACCAATGGAAGAAGTTAAATTGGATATGATCGATAAGATTGTAAAGAAATTACGATTTTAAGATAATTACTTTAGAGTAAAATAAGCCAGAAAAACTGGCTTATTTTTGTACTTGAAGTTTAGTTTAGAAAATTGAAAAAACATAACAGTTATGGTAAACTTGAAAAAATATAGAATAAAAGAAGGTGGGTAAATGGATCAAAATGATGGCGCACCAATGACGGGCGCAATGAATGCAACAGATTCAAACGCAGATTTTAACATTAATATTCAGGACCAGTTGGGAGTGCCACCAGCGCCACCAATTCAAGATTTTTTGTATAATGATACGATTGATGCGGGTTATGGTTCAAGCGTGATGGCTGATTTGACAAATATGGAGCCAACACCGATTACAGGTGCGCCTGCAGTGATGCCTGAACCGGTAGCTAGTACAACGGAGCCGGTAGTAGAGACTCCAGCTGTGGTGCCTGAGACGGTTGCAGCGCCAAGCGTAGAGGTGAATACACCAGTTGCAAATACTGAGGTGGCTGGCGACCAATTTGAGAATGTAAAAAAGCAAATGTTGCAGGATCTATACCCATTAATGGATAAAATTAAGATGCAGCCGGAACAGAAATTCAAAGTTTATAAGCAAATGATCGAAACAACTGGTTCGAAGGAGATGATTACTTCTGCTTACGAGGCAGTTAAAGAAATTGGAAATGAAGAAGTGCGCGCAGAGGCTTTGCTCTTCCTTGTCGAAAAAGCAGACAGTAAGATTTAAAAATGATCGCCTACGGGCGATTATTTTTTAGTAAGAAATGAGAGATAGTAAAAATTAGAGAAGGTTTTGCCTTCTCTAATTTAACGGAATGGTTTACTGGGGGATTAGTGTATTTCGCCCTTATTGGATGAGTTTAATACATTCCGCCCATGCCGGCACCGCTGGCGCTCTGGTCTTCCTTTTCTGGGATCTCAACAATGAGAGCACCCATGGTAATGGCAGTAGCAGCGATACTGATGGCATTTTGAACAGCTTCACGAGTAACACGGGCTGGATCGATGACGCCAGCTTTCTTGAGATCCTGGAGGCCTTTTTCAGGTTCCATGACGTTAATTCCCTGACCTGGTTTGGCATTCTCAACTGCGGCAAGGAGAGCCTGGGCATTGAGTCCGGCGTTTTCTAAAATGTGAAGAAGAGGAGCCTTGAGGGCGTTCTTAACAATTTTGGCGCCAGCATCTTTCTCTTCAAGTTGATCAGCGAGATTGACGAGAGTAACGCCACCACCGGTAACGATACCTTCATCGAGAGCTGCCTTGGTGGCAGCAACAGCATCATCGACGCGATATTTCTTTTCATCGATCTCAGTTTCAGTAGCACCACCAACTTTAATAACGGCAACCTTGCCAGAGAGGGCGGCAGCACGTTTTTCGTATTGTTCGCGGTCGTAGTCAGAGGTAGCGAGGTTGGCTTGAGACTTAATGAGTTCAATGCGATCAGAGACGGCGGATTGTTTACCTGCTCCGCTAATAATCGTAGAGCTGTCTTTGGTGGCAATGATTTTCTTGGCTGAACCTAGGGCAGAGATTTCTGTGTCTTCAAGCTTCATGCCCTTATCCTCAGAAATAACGATGGCATCAGTAAGAACGGCGATATCTTCAAGAATTTCTTTACGGCGATCACCGAAGGCGGGAGCTTTGAGGACGAGCGAATTGAAGACGCCTTTTAGTTTATTAAGGACAAGAAGTGAAAGAGCTTCACCGCTGACTTCTTCGGCGATAATTACGAGATCTTTGTGGCCAGATTGAGCTACTTTTTCTAGGATTGGAAGAATTTCGCTGCTACTTGAGATTTTCTTATCAGTGAGAAGGATGAGGGGTTTATCAAAAATAGCTTCTTGGCGATTGACGTCGGTGACAAAGAATGGTGAGCTGTACCCTTTGTCATAGCTGAATCCTTCAACGATTTCCTGTTCCATCTCTAGACCTTGGCCAGCTTCAACGGTGACGATACCGTCTTTACCAATCTTGCTGATAACGTCGGCAATTAATTTACCAATTTCAGGGTCGCCAGCTGAGATGGTAGCGACTTCAGCAACTTTTTTATCATCGCCGGCAATCTTTTCGGCGGTTTGATTTATTTTTTGAACGATTTCTTGGCCGGCTTGTTCGATACCCTTTCTGAGTTCCATTGGGTTGACGCCAGCGGCAATAAGTTTATTGGCTTCGTTTAAGATGTTATAGGTCAAGACAGTGACTGTGGTGGTACCATCACCAGCAACTTTGTTGAGTTTTTGGGCGGCAGATTTGATGAGTTTGGCACCGATTTGTTCGCCGAGATTGGCTTCGGTGCTGCCTAAATCGACAGCTTCTGCAACAGTAACACCGTCATGGGTGATGGTGGGGTTGCCATAAGATTTTTCGATGACAACGTTTTGACCTTTTGGACCAAAGGTAACTTTTACTGCGTCGTAAAGTTGTTTGGCGCCACTTAAGACTTTGTCACGAGCTTGGTCAGCATAAAAAATTTTCTTTGCCATAATTTCCTTTCGAATTGAATCTTGATATTAAGATAATAGGTTTACTAAATTAGTTGATGGTTGCAAGAATGTCTTCTTCTTTTACGATTAGATATTCTTGATTATCAATTTTAATGTCAGTAGTGGTATATTCCTTGAAGATAATTTTGTCACCTACTTTGATGTTTTTGACATCTGGACCGATGGATTCGACGGTGGCGTAACTAGGTTTTTCTTTTGCTTCACCTGGCATAAAAAACCCTGAAGCGGTTTTTTCTGCGGGAGTCTCTTTTTTAGCAACGACACGATCTTGTAATGGTTTTAGGGTCATTTTCCTCCTTATCTTTAAACGATTTTCGATGTTCTGTACTCTATTGTATAGAAAAAATTAGCACTGTCAAGTGGAGAGTGCTAATTTAGTATTGGATTTCGATTTTCGAGATGGGGTAGAAAATAAAAAAACAGTGTAAAAATAAAAACTAACAGAGGTGGTTATGGTATAATGAGAAAAACGAGAGGTAGAAAATGAGTGTGAAAACTGTATTAATGGATAGAATACCAAATTATAATAATTTAGTAATTCCATACCATAAATTAAAAGCGATGATGATGGCACATAAGTATAGGTTTCCGGGGAAGCGGATGCGCGTGATTGGGGTGACGGGGACAAATGGTAAGACCTCAACCTGTTTTATGATCTGGAAGATGTTAAATGAGGCTGGACATAAAACGGGCTTGATGACGACGGTGGCTTGGGGGGTTGATAAGCTGGAAGAGCAGATCGAACATATGACTACTGTTGATACTGAGACCTTGAATCAGCTAATGCAAAGAATAGCGGAGAGTGGAGCAGAGTTTTTAGTGCTTGAAATTACTTCACACGCATTGGCGCAAAATCGCATATATGGTGTGCCTATTGAGATCGCTGTGATGACTAATGTGACACATGAACATCTCGACTACCACAAGACATTTAAAAATTACAGAGACGCGAAGAGAAAGTTATTTAAAGTAGCGCAGTATGGGGTGATCAATGAAGATGATGAAAGTTGGTCATACTTTGCAAGTGATGTTGATGAATATATCACATATGGTATAAACAGCGGTATTTTAAGGGCTGAAAAAATAGAGCTGGCTGCAGAGGGTGTGAAGTACGAAGTAGGAGAGGCGGGCGAGAAGTTGAAAATTCGGACACATATCCCTGGGAAGTTTACTGTGTATAATTCCCTGGCTGCAACGGCGGTGGGGCTGAAATTAGGCTTAACTAGAAAACAGATCGAGAATGGAATTTTGGCACTTGTTAGCGTGGAGGGCCGAATGAATCGCGTAAATGAGGGGCAGGACTTTGAAGTGATTGTTGATTATGCGCATACACCTGATGCATTTATTAAGGTTTTTGAATCGGTAGTGCCTGGGAAAAAGAGACGAATTATTTCTCTATTTGGTGGGGCGGGACGTCGTGATGAGTCTACACGTGCAGAGAGGGGTGAAATTGGCGCAAAGAATTCAGATATTGTAATTATTACGGAGGATGACTCTAGAGATGAAGACAGGACACTAATCGCGGAGGAATTTGCGAGAGGCGCTGAAAAAGCTGGTAAGACACGCGAAAAGGATCTGTTTGTTATTCTGGACCGTGAAGAGGCAATCGAAAAAGCAATCAGTTTAGCAAAAAAAGATGATATTGTGCTGGTACTAGGTAAGGGGCATGAAAAAACTATTTTAAGGGCTGAGGGGGCGGTGCCTTTTGAAGACTTAAAAGTAGTCCGAAAAGTCTTAAAGAAAATGATAAAGAAATAAAGGCGTTTAAAAAAATACAACCGGGGGGTTGTATTTTTTTGTAGAAGTTTGCCGGGAGAATTTTGCGAACAAGTAGGATACAAGGGTTATCCTGTGATATGGTCAGGATCGAAGTTGCTGATGCCATTAATGATTTGATCTTCTGAAAGATGCATAAGATGAGCAATAGTGGCAGCAGCAGCCATGTAGGAAATGTTTGGTTCCCCGGTGAGAAAACTGGCGACACTGAAGCGATGGCCTTCGATGTTTAGAGTTGCTTCGCTTCCCTTGCGGTAAAGAGTGCGGCGTTCAATTTTGGTGTCACTGTAGTGATCAGAGCCATAAGTGGCGGTACCTTGTTTGCCTTTAAATTTTGAGAATTCAAGGAAGTTATTGTCGTCGCGATTGAGTACGACATAATCGGGGCCGAGGCTGAAGAGAGTATTTTCGGCTGCGGCGTATTCTTCAGGGGTGAGATCAGAAAGTTTGGATGGGACATAGTCGGTGAGGGCGGCTAGATAGACTGGAAGTTGATAGAAAACGTCTTTTTTGAGGGAGTGGGCAGGGGTGGTGATGATGCAGTAATCAGCGCCAGCTTTCCAGGCGTCGCTAAAGAATTTATAGAGAGTGCCTACCTTAATCTCGTCTTCAGAGGCAAGAATGGCTACCTTTTCATTAGCTTCTTTGAGGATGTGGTAAACATAATGGGCAACGACGCTTTTACCGGTGGTGCCGGTGATGCAGATAATGCGCATATCTTTTAAGATGTTGCCATAGTAGGTCTTGAGAAGACGTACTTTAATACGACCTGCACGGCTGCCGGTGAGTTTTGAAGTTGTTGGTTTTGGGTCGAGATTGTTGTCCATTATGTATATTTACCAATTTAGTTGTTCATTAGGTTGTTTAAGATTTGAGTTGGAAAATCACTATCTCCTAGGCTTTGTTTGAGGAAGGAAGTGAAGAGGATGATGGCTAGAGCGTAAATGGTGATAATGACGATGGTGTTTGCGAAGATGCGTTGATCGTTTTGGTAGTCAATATCTTGGTTAAAGCCTTCATAAACCAGAGTTGAGGAGTAGGCAAAACCAGCAAACATAAGAATGAAGCCGAGATTGAGTGAGATCATAGCGCCGAGAGGCATAAGAACGTAGGTAGTAAGGATGGCAGGAATGCTGGAAACGGCGGCGATGGTTAATAGGCGGAAGTAGTTGCTTTTCTTTTTGAAGATAAGAGAAATGATGTAATAAATAGCGGTGATGGCGAGAACTGGGACGAGGTAGGCAATAATTTGTGAAAAAATAGTTTGGAACCAATCAAATTTTTCGAGTTTTTTCCAGTTCCAAGAAGCAGCTACCTGTTTACCGAAGAAAGATTTGTGAGCTGGAGTGTAGACTTTGGCAATAATGGTATTGACGACAGAAAGAATAGTAAAGAGTCCAGTAGTGATAAGGGGAAGCTGCCAGGCTTTTTTGAAGCTAGAAAAACCAGACAACTTTTCTTTAAAAGTGGAGGTTGGCTTTGTGAGGGCGGAGATAATAAAACTGACAAGGTGATTTTTGGAGACCTCTTGTAATTTTTGTTTTAGAGCATCAGTACTAGGCTGGGTTGTGGTTTGTGGTGAGGCCTCTGGAGTAGGTGTGGAGGGCGTAGGCTCGGCGGTATTAACGGTATTTAAAGGTTGGTTGGCTACGTTATTTGTGTTATTTTCTTCCATAAAACTCCTTTTTATTAAATAAATTATAACACACCTCTATGATTTTTAATTAAATATGCTATAATATAGATGTCACGGCAACGTGATGCTCATTTAATTTCTAGGTGGGTATCATCTGAGTCCTTGGATTTAGATGATATCCACATCTGCACCCGTAGCTCAGCTGGATAGAGCGTTTGCTTGCGGAGCAAAAGGTCGTAGGTTCGAATCCTGTCGGGTGTACCATAGTGAAATTATTTGAAGAAACTCTTCCCTTTGGGAGGAGTTTTTTGTTGATCAAAATAAAAGATGGACTCCTGGATGATGGTGTTTCATATAAATAATGTGTTCTAAAAAGAGATTTTTTCGGTCATCATTATGTCGTTTGGACAAAGATTGAAATTAATAATCTCTTTTTTATTTACCCACTTCAAGTCATTATGTTCAATCATTTTGAGTTTCCCTGAAATGATTGTTGCTTCAAAATAGGTAATAGAGACATCGTCAGCTTGTATTGTGGTGAGTCTTTTTAAGTTTCCTAAAGTCACATCGAGTTCTTCTTGAATCTCCCTAATGATGCAATCTTCTTCTGTCTCATTAGGTTCAATTTTTCCTCCAGGAAATTCCCAGAGTAATTCATGTCTTTTTCCTTTGGGTCTTTGGCATAAGAGAATTTTATCTCCATCTTTGATGATGGCGGCAGAGACTTTAGTTAGATGATCCATATCCACTTTCTTTTGCACGTTTTTTGGCGATATTATAGAGTTTATTAAAATCATTCTTGTCTTCCACGACGTGCATTTTTTATGGCAGTTTGGACATAAGGCGACAGTATTATCAATACTATCTGCACCACCACGTTCGAGCCATACAACATGATGAGACTCTAGATATGGTTCCCCGTCTTTATCAAAGAAGGGTGCTGGTTTTTCGCAAAGTTCACAGATTCCGTTGGCTTTAAGTTTTGTATAGCGTGCAATGCTTTGGTTTCTAGTGTATTGCTTTGAGATTGCTTGACGATATGAGCTAGTTTTTGAGCTGCTTTTGACGGCTTGATTTTTTAGCTGGTCTACAGAGAGTTTCTTAACTTGCTTCTTCTTTTCTTTTTCATACTCATTAATGTATTCTTTTGGAATTATACCGCCGCTATCGAGAGTAAGTGGAAAGATCCAGACCTTTCGCATTAGACCATCTTTGTCTGGTTTTGTTGCCTGATATGGCGAACCAGAGAGGTGAACTTCCCCGCGGTAGGTATAGACTCTATTGCTTGATTCAAAGAGATAGACCGGTAGTTTTTTGTCTTGTGATTCAGTGAGGAGTTTATTCTCTCGGTAATACAAGTCTTGGTCGCCAGATCTGCCGGTGCCAGTATAGTGTAAAGTATTGCCTCTCCATTCATCTTCATAAAGGGAGTCATGTTTACTAAGAAGAATAAGACAGTTATGATTGCTAGAAAAAAGCATGCCACCGCCGAAGCTAGCTTGAGGAACGATGGATTTAATATCATCAAAAGAGACTTCTTGTCCAGGTGAGAAAGGTGGCTCGTACTTCATGTCTTCATTGTATCACAATAGAGATAATAATGAGTTTTACCGGGGTTTCGTGACATGAGTCGATGATTTTGACGGTACTAACGTATGAGTTACTTATCTTTAGCTGAATCGTGTGATAGAATGAGAAGCGGAAGCGTGGCCGAGTGGTTGAAGGCGCACGACTCGAAATCGTGTGGGCAGCAATGTCTCGGAGGTTCGAATCCTCTCGCTTCCGCCAGAAAGAAAGAATGACTCGAAAGGGTTATTTTTTATTTTTTACGATAGTCCGTGCGAGGGCTATTTTTTTTGAGCTAATTATTCACTACCCTTGCCAGTGAAGACGGCGGCAAAAGTTTTTAAAAGAATTTTAATATCACCGGTGATGCTCCAATGATCGATATAAAAACAATCAAGTCGAACAATCTCTTCAAAGTCGGTAATTTCACTGCGCCCAGAGACCTGCCAGAGACCAGTAATGCCGGGTTTAATGCTGATGCGACGTTTGTGATGGGCAGAATATTGATTGTATTCGTCAACAGTTGGAGGACGAGTGCCGATGAGTGACATACTGCCTTCTAGGACATTAAAGAATTGAGGTAATTCATCGATGCTAGTTTTACGGAGGAATTTACCGACTTTGGTAATGCGAGGATCGTTCTTCATTTTGAACATAAAACCTTGCATTTCATTTTGGTCTTTAAGAGTCTGGAGTTTGGCCTCTGCATCTTGGTACATGGAGCGGAATTTATAAATGTAGAAATATTTACCATTACGACCGACGCGTTTTTGCTTAAAGATGATGGGTCCGGGATCTTCTAGAAAAATTAGGGGTGCGACGATTATACCAAATAGGATACAGATGAAGCAGCCAACGAGAGCACCGGCGATATCCATGAGGCGTTTTAAAAGTAATTCCCCATCGGTGAAGAGGCGTGGTGAAAGTCGAATGACATTGGTGGTGCCAAAATCTTCAAGTTTAGTTTCGAGAGTTTCAATAGCGAAGCTGTCTATGGTGATGAGAGAATCGATACCCATTTCGCTAAAGGCTTCGATAAGGTGCTCGATTTTTTTTCTAGCAATGTGATTAACACTGAAAATGACAAGGTCGACTTGGTGCCGTTTGGCGTAGTCAAGTATTGAGAGGGAGAGTTCTTTGAGTTCGATGTGTGCGAGAGGATTAGTTCCCTGCTGATGGTTTTCCATAGCTCTTTTTGTGTTGGAATTTTTTTCTAAGGAGTGGATTTTTACTTTATAGAAACGACCCTCTTGTTTATTTGATAGGGATGATACGCCAATAATTTCGCAATCTTCAGAGTTTAATTTTTGAATATTATAAACAGCTTTCTCAAGTGAATTACTATCGGTAATAATGAGAGTTTTCTTAGTGTGATGTTCAAGGTATTGTCGTTTAATGAGATGGATCAAGAATAGACAGGAGAAAGAAATACTGAAATTGATAGAAAAGAAGGTGCCAAAGAAGAGGCGGGGGATACTGTCGCTGATATGAGTGGTGTAGACGATGGTGGAAAAAATAATTGCCATGAAGATATTAGTGAGGAAGGCGGATTTAACATGTCTTAAAATGCCGCGCTTAGCGGTGATGGGGTTATAGCGATAAAAGGTAAAGACGATGAGAAAAGAGAGGAGAAGATAGAGGAAAACAGTGGAGTCTTTGAGGTGGCGGAAGGCAACGTCAGAGGGGTCCCAGCCGAAGCGGGAGAGATAGGCAATCAAAAACGAAATGATGATAGAAAAAAGATTTGAAAAGAATAACCCAACACGATGATTTGACATATTGTGATTATTATAGCATAAAATGTAATTCTTTTAAAGAGAGAGTACGGGTAATTCTCTGTTATAATAATAGAAAGGTGCAATTTAATTTGTACGAGTTAACAAAGGGAGTTTATGGGGAGTATTTTTTCGAAGATTATTGCGGGTGAAATTCCGTGCTATAAAATTTACGAAGATGAAAAAACGCTGGCTTTTTTGGATATTCATCCAGAGACGCCGGGACATACTTTAGTGATTCCAAAGGTTGAGGTCGATAAATTATACGAACTCGAGATGGAGGATTATTTGGCGGTAATGAAGACTGTAAAAATATTGGCGAGTCGGATGGAGAAAGTTCTGGGAAGGCGCACGCTGATGAAGGTGATCGGTACTGATGTTCCTCATGCCCACGTACACCTTGTATCGCTTGACCCAGATTATCAGTATGGACAAGTTGTCAAGATGACAGAGGAAGAGATGAAGGAAATGCAAAAGAAATTAACGGAAGGAGTGGAATAATGAAATTTTCGCCATCATATAATCCAGCAGATTTTGAAACGGATATTTATGCAGGCTGGGAGGCGGCTTCAAAGTTCTTGCCGGCTAAAACGGATAGGGGCGGAAGAAGCGGACGTGAATCCAAAAGATATTCAATTGTGATGCCACCACCTAACGCAAACGGAAATTTACATATTGGCCATGGCCTTACGGTAGCGACGGAAGATGCTTTAACTAGGTATTATCGATTAAGGGGTCGTCGTACTTGGTATGTGCCTGGGGCGGATCATGCAGGGTTTGAGACCTGGGTTGTCTATGAACGCGAATTGGAAAAACATGGTAAGACTCGTTTTATGTACTCTCGAGATGAGCTATATGCGCGAGTCTGGGATTTTGTGCAGGAAAAACGTGGAGCGATGGAGCTTCAACTGCGGGCTCTGGGCGCCTCATGTTCTTGGAAGGATCTAACCTTTACTCTAGATGAAAATGTGGTGCGACAAACTTATCGAACATTCGAGAGAATGTGGCAAGATGGATTAGTTTATAGGGGTGAAAAGCTAGTTAATTATTGTACAAAACACCAGACGGCTTTTGCTGATATTGAGGTGGAGTATAAAGACGAAGAAGGCAAACTATATGAAATTAAGTATCCGATTGCTAATGGTGATGGGTTTGTTGTAGTTTCTACAACACGTCCAGAGACATTGTTTGGAGATGTGGCTGTGGCAGTTAATCCAGCAGATGAACGTTATGCTGATATTTTGGGGCAGTTTGTTTCCCTTCCGCTGACAAAGCGAGAGATTCCAGTAATTGCGGATAAACATGCAGATATGGAATATGGGACTGGAGCTGTAAAAATTACGCCGGCACATGATGTGAATGACTTTGAAGTTGGAGAGAGGCATGAATTGCCAAGAATTTCGGTGATTGGTCCGGATGGAAAAATGCTACCTGTTTGTGGTCCGTCCTATGAAGGATTGACTGTGCTTGAATGCCGCAAGAAAGTATTAAAAGATCTTTCTGCGGCGGGGCTTTTAGTGTCTGAAAAGAGGATTCAGCATTCGGTGGCGCATTGTTATAAATGTGGAACCGTGATTGAACCAATGCTGAAAGAGCAGTGGTTTGTGGATACTTCAAAGTTGGCTAAGATGGCCATCCAGCATTTAAATAATAATGAGATTAAATTTTATCCAGAAAATAAATTAAAAGTTTTGATCAATTATCTTGAGGGTCTGAAGGACTGGAATATTTCAAGGCAAATTCCTTGGGGTATTGCGATTCCGATGTTTAGAAAGGTTGATGCAAATGATGAGGGTCCGGAATGGCGATTTGACGTACGCACGCATTTGTCAGAGATTGAGATTGGAGGCGTAAAATATCAGCGCGATGAGGATACCTTTGATACTTGGTTCTCTTCTTCGCACTGGCCAATTGTTTGTACTAACTGGGAAGAAGGGGTGGGGAGTGAATTTTATCCACTCAACACGATGGAAACCGGTGCGGATATTTTGTTTGCTTGGGTGGCTCGAATGATTATGGTGGGGATTTATGTGACTGGTGAGGTTCCGTTTAAGGAAGTTTATCTACACGGTTTAGTGCTTGACGCACATGGCAAGAAGATGTCGAAGTCTAAGGGTAATGTAATCAATCCAATGGAAATGATTATGCAGTATGGTTCCGACGCCTTTAGATTGGGTATTCTGCGTGGACGTTCGGCTGGGTTAAATCAGGCGTTTTCGGAAAATTCTGTTGTTTCGGGACGTAATTTGTGTAATAAATTGTGGAATATTTCTCGGTTTGTTCAGGGGATTGTGGATGCAGAAGAGGAGGAGAAGGGATATTCTGAGACGGACGTCTCGGTAGTACTGGGAGCTGATAGAGAATCGGCAGTGCACCAAACTGGAAGTGACTCGATTAATCCAGAGGTTTATCAGTATACGACAAACAATATGGGGGAGGATTGGATTTGTCGTGAGATTAACAGAGCTAGGGGTGTACTTGAACAGTGTATGGCGGGATATCGTTTTTCGGAGGCAGTGGAAGCGATTTATGAACTGATCTGGGACAAATATGCGGATTGGTTCCTTGAAAGCCAAAAAATTTATAAGAATATTTCCCTGCTAAAAGTTAGTCTCGAGTCAATTTTGACGATGTTGCATCCGTTTGCGCCATTTGTAACAGAGGCGATTTGGCAGAATTTGTCTTGGACGGATGGAATGATTATTGATGCAATGTGGCCATCAGTGATGAGTTATGATGAGATTTCGGCGGAAAACTTTGAACGATTAATAGAGGTGATTTCTGAAATTCGTGGTACAGAAACGGCGCTTTCGAAGTTCAATAAAGGTAAAAAGTTTGGACTACTCGTCGGTGAGGATATCTTAGTAAATGACAACTTGTTGTTAGTGAAATTCCTGTCGCATGTGCCGTCAATTGCTTCGACTAATGGTTCCCCACGCGGGTTGAGGTTGGCAACAGTTAATCATGAACTTTATCTTGATGTACCAGAGAAAGTAGTGGTAGATTTTAAAGATGAGTTAGAGGCGAAGATTTTAGCTATTGGCCGTGAATTAGATGCTTTGAATGCTAGAATGATGAATCCGAGATATGTGGAGAAGGCTCCAGCTCAATTAGTTAGAGAGACTAGAAACAGTATTGAGGAGAAAGAGGAGCAGATTGAGCGACTAAAACAGCAGCTATCTATCATTTAAACTCCGGAATTTAAATAAAAAATAGGCTTTATGCCTATTTTTTTTGGATATTTCCCTGTTTTGTTCTTTGTTTTTAGTATTTGTTTCTTTAATTTTCGTTTACATCTTCGATTGTTTTTTGGAAAAGTTTCCTGATTTAGGGGTATTTATGATACTTGACGTTGGTTCTAATAAATTGTCTCTTTGTATTTTTTAGTTAGTTAATGTGAAACTTGTGAAATTAGTCATAAAAATGCCGTGCTTCCCTGTTAAGCACGTGAAAATACTTGTGTTAATCATGATAATAAAAAATTTATGCTTGACACAGTCAAGTTTTTATTTCATAAAAGTACTATTTTTGATATGACCAATTACTTATTTTTTAGATTATTACAAAAAACTAAAAGTTTGAGTAATTGTTATGTTTATAATACTGCTTGTGGGTTGCTAAGTCAATAGGGTGTTAATAATAGGGGTAGGGAATGAATAGGAATGGGGAATTATTAGGTTATGTGGATATAGAGTGGATTTATTAATGGTGGGGAACTGTGCTAGAATGTAGGTGTGGCTTATATTAGAAAATTTAAAACTGCTTCTGGCGCAACGGGCGTGCAGGTTTGCTATAAGGAACATAGTAAGATTGTGAAAACAGTTCATGTTGGCTCGGCAAATTCACCAGAAGGTTTGAATCGACTTCTAATTAAGGCACAAGAAATAATTGATGAAGGGAAGAGTTCACTTTTTGATTTGAGTGGATTTTAAACCTTTTTATTTTTTTGGGTGCGATTTTTAACCTTTGTTTTTGATTGTTTTTTGATCTTTTTATCTTTTTTTGTGTTTTTTAACTAATGTAATTTATGCACCCGTTAAGGGAATTGTCGTAATTCTTAACTAATGCAATTTATGCACTGGTTTGGGGAATCGCAGCAAATAAAAGATTATGGCTAGAATCTTAATTTGAGATTGGATTAAAATTTTTGTTTTGACTAAATGCGTTATTCTTAGAAGTTTTTTTAAAAAAACTAGTGCATTTTTTGCACTAGTTCGAGATTAACTTAACTTTACAATAAGTTTTTGTGGAAGTGAGATTTTTTTAATTTTTTTGTGAGTAAAATATTGTGCGACTTTAGAGTTGTATGGTCTCGAGGATAGATTTTACGTGTTTTTTATAAAATATTGAAGAAGTTCGAGGAATCGGTAGCTGATGAATGTGCCTTTATAGGAGGGAAAATTGTGTAATCGTTGCTCATTACAGACTGTTTGAAAAATTTGAAGAGCTTCGGGCAGGGAAAGCCATTTTAGAATATAATCTTCTTCGATTTCATCTGGCATATAATTTGGGTGAAGGATTTTGTCTGGCTGGGCAGAGAAGAAAAAGGTGGTATTGACTCCGTCGTAGCGTTGTTCGTGGATATTACCGATCGGCTTTGGATTTTTGAGTAAATAACCGGTTTCTTCTAATGTTTCGCGACTCAGGGCTTGAAGAAGAGACTCACCTGGTTCGATCCCGCCACCGGGGATGGCATAGTAATCTCTGGCCTGAGAGTAGAGTAGACAGATCTCCTGATTTTGATTAATTAGTAAGCAGCGAACAGAATTTCTAATATTGGGATGCCCGTCAATTGGTTTCAAAAAATCAGGATGAGCTGGCTTAAGTGCTTTGGTTAAGAAGTAATCTTGATTTAGATATTGGATAGTATGATTTATAATTTGAATTTCTTGAGTTTTGAGTCCAGAATAAAAACCATCTTGCATAATAAATATATTATACTTTATAAAAAACGAATTCTTTTGAACTGTTTTGTTTATTGGATAATTGAACGAGGCATAATATTAAGAGCGAACGGATCGGTTGGTGGAATTTTTGATACTATTTCGTAATAAGCTGCGGAGGCAACCATGGCGCCGTTGTCTCCTGAAAAACGAGGCTCTGGAAAATATAAGTTAATTTTGTTATGCAGCTTAGAATTTTGTTGTTCAATATATAAGTTGAGGTCGTGACGTAGTCTTTGATTGGCCGAGACTCCACCCGCAATAATGAGGCTCTCAGTTTCGGGATTCTGTTTAAGTGCTAGATTAATTTTTTCGATTAGAATATCAACAGATGTCTGTTCAAAGGAAGCTGCAAAATCTGCACGTTGCTGATCGGTGAGGAGTGCGGCCAGCTGCGAAGAGGGGAATGAAATAGGCTTCTTAGTTTCTTTTTGAACTTCACGAAGAACAGCGGTCTTAAGTCCGGAAAATGAAAAATCAAGAGTACCAGACATGGGGTGGGGAAATGAATAGGCGTTGGGGTTTCCGGTTGCGGCGGCTTTACTAATTGAAGGGCCACCTGGATAGGGAAGACCTAGGATTTTGGCAATTTTATCAAAGCATTCGCCAACTGCATCATCGCGGGTGGTGCCAATAATTTCAAATTGTTGATGTGCGGACATTTTAACGATTTGAGTATGACCACCTGAGATGATCAGGGCAATGAGGGGAAAATTGGGTTCAGTTTGGTTCTGGAGCCAGTTAGCATAAATGTGAGATTTAAGGTGGTGAATTGCATAGAGTGGTTTGTGTTGTAAAATGGCAAGAGTGCGAGCGGTAAGTGTCCCAACGAGAAGAGAACCAAGAAGGCCTGGAGTATGGGTGACGGCGATGGCGTCAATTTTAGACCAATCATCTTGGTTAGAATCAGTTTTTAGATTAGCTTCTTGAAAAGCTTGATGAATGGCGGGAAGAATTGCTTCGAGGTGAGAGCGGGCGGCGATTTCGGGAATGACACCACCATAGGCGGCGAAAATATCAATTTGTGAAACAACCACATTACTTAGAATGGTTTGGCCGTTTTCGACAATAGCAACAGCGGTTTCATCGCACGATGACTCGATTCCCAAAATTCTCATAGACTGATTATAGTATGAGTTTGAGATTTTGTTAACTGCTTGAGAATAATAGGTTAACTTGAGAATTTGAGGGATTCAATAGGTTTTTGTCTGGAAGCTTTAAATGCAGGGAAAAGGCCGAAAAGAATACCAGTGACAAAGGCAAAGTAGAATGCGACGAGACAAATTTCGAGGTTAATAAATGGCTTGAAGGGGGTGAAGGTGGAGCAGAAAATTGCTACGAGATAGCCGAGAAGGAAGCCGCCAATGCAGCCAAGAAAAACGAGGATGATGCTTTCAAAAAGGAATTGCATAAAGATGTGGGTATTAGTGGCGCCGATGGCTTTTCGAATACCAATTTAGTGAGTGCGTTCTGTGACGGAGACTAGCATGATATTCATAACGCTGATGCCGCCAATGAAGAGTGAGATTGCTGCAATACTGCCCAGCATAATCGAGATAATAGAGAAGAAATTGCTGGCGGGGTGGGAGATATGTGAACCATAATTAACGGTGAAATTACTGGCGGAGCCTTTGAGGTCGGTAAGAACTTTAGTAATTTGACGAGCAGTGGATTCGGTTTTTTGATTATCTTTCACGGTGATATTGATTTGTTGAATTTGGGGATTAAGGCTCTTGATTTGCTCAATATCAACGATAACGGATTGGTCGAAATCTACACCATTAAAATTAATGGGGTTCTCGGTTTTTTGGAGAGTGCCAATAATAATAAATTTGTGACCAGAGAAAGAGAAGGTCTTGCCAATGGGTTCACTGGAACCAAAGAGTTGAAGGGCAAGAGAATGTCCAATAACAGCTGACTTTAGATTATTATCTTGGATAAAATTTCCGGACTTAATTTCTAGGCTTAGAATATCCTTGAGATCGGAATTGCTGGCCAAAATAGTGGCTGAGTCAACAGTGTGATCACCAATGGCAGTTTCGTGGAGAACTGCGAGGGGGGCGATGTTTTTGATATTATCGCTGGACTCTTTAATTCTAGTCAAGTCCTCCATGGTGAGATTTGAATTGTTGAAATGGTTTGAGTTTGTGAGCTCGTCAATAATATTTGTAAGATTGTTTTTATTGTTTGCAGGTCGAACAAGAATGAGTTCTTGATTAAGCGCCTTTATCTGAGAGGAGATAAGTTGCGAAATACTGCCTGCAAGACTGAGGATTAAAATAATACTACCAATACCAACTGATATGCCAAGACAGGTGAAGAAACTGCGAAACTTGTGTTTTTTGAGAGAATTTTTGGCGATCTCAAAATTAGTACGAAGAAGTAATGACATTATTTTCGGCGTCCTTTCGCTTGTTTTTTATTAGTTTTTGCAGGCTTGGCTTTGAATTTAGATTTCTTGTAAGGTTTTTCTAGTTCTTCTATAGAGGTGACTTTCTTTACGATGCGAATTGAACCGTCACTTGACGCAGATGAGACAACAGGGAAGTCGGGCTTTTTTGATGTTGAATCAGTTTTGACCGGGGTTTTTGCTGGTTGTGTGGTTTCATGATCGGCGATAGAGATTTCAGAGGTGGTCGGGTACTTGTAGGAGAGATTAGGAGATTTTGGCTCATTATTTTCGATTGATATTGTTTCGGTCGGTGCTGCAATCAAGGATGGGTCAGGAGGAATGATTGGTAATCGGTCGGAATCTAATATGGAAGATTGGAAGGCTTCAGGATTTTTAGCGCCAACTTGTTGAATAGGTCGAACTTTAATGGTTTGAGTTTCGAAAATTTCTTCTACTTGAGGTAGATCGTCGATGGTCTCTCTGACGGGTTCTGTGGACTTCTTAAAGAAATTAACTTTAATACGT
>CAUQIL010000004.1:0-16182 GCA_963518195.1 uncultured Candidatus Saccharibacteria bacterium
AGCTAACGCAAGAAAAACTACGACGATAACACCAATAACAATAAGACGAATAGTGCGGCTAAACATATTGGGACTAGTACGTTCTTCATAGTCTTTTGAGTCGGTAGAATCTATTTGATGATCATTTTTACTCATGTTTTTCTCCTTCAGGTGCTGTTTGGGATTTTATTTGTTGATATTTTTCCGCCTCAGAAATTATATATGCCTCATAGCCAAGTTTTTGGAAGACGAAGAACGCCATAATTAACGATATAAGATTAAGAATCACGGAAACAGTACCGATTAGCGCCAGCCCGGATGAGCCAAGGATCGAAATAAAAATAGGAGCAAGCAGCGCAGTGCCACAGGTGGGACAACCAGAGCTTAGTAGAAAGAAGCTGGCAATAATACCGGTACTTTGAAGATTATCGGAGAGATTCTGTTTACGAAAGTGCAAGATAAAGAAAAGTAGGCCAATGAGTACTGATTGAACTAGATTAATTAACGACATAAAGAAGAAGTCCGGCAGGGTGCGGCCTACACCAAACACGGCGGCAACAGTATGAGCAATAAGGACAAGTTTTCCACGTAAGTTAGAGAGCTGAAAGAGCTGCCAGTTGGCCGAACCAGCCGCAAAGAAATTGAGAAGAAAACCAAAAACTAAGAAGCAAATCAGGAACGGTAAAAGAAAATGGCGACTACCAAAGAGGCTCGGAAGATTTTTGATTGCGTCATGGAGATGCGAGAAAAACCGTCGAAAACGTCGCTGAATTGGCTGCTTTTTAATAATTACCTCCTATTTTTAGTTTAATTTGATTACAACTCATTGATTTTGACACGAGTTTGAGCCAGCGTATCACGGTCTCTAACTGTAACAGTGTCATCTTCAAGAGTATCAAAATCGATGACCACACATTTTGGAGTACCGATTTCATCCTGCTTACGATAACGCTTACCAATATTACCAGAATCATCCCAAGTAACATTACCATATTTCTTACGAAGAATTTGATAAACAGTTCTGGCTTTTTCGACTAGTTCAGGTTTATTTTTAAGCAGAGGGGAGACACAAAAACGGAATGGAGCAAAGGCTTCAGGGAGTTTTAAGACGGTACGCTTTTCACCATTCACCTCATCTTCGTGATAGGCAGCAGAAAGTACTGCCATAACTAAGCGTTCAACACCAAAGGAAGGCTCAATGACATGTGGGACAAAGCTTTCGCCAGTTTTCTTGTCTCGATATTCCATATTCTTACCAGATGCGCGGGCCACATTCTGAAGATCAAAATCAGTACGATAGGCAATACCCATTAACTCTTCGGATCCGATTGGAAAGTCAAATTCAATATCCACGGTACGCTTTGAATAATGAGCACGATCGTCGGCTGGAACCTCATACTCGTGGATCATACTAGCTGGAAGTTGCATTGTCTCCTCAAGGAAAACATGAACATCTCGAAGGAGTTCAGCAAAAATACGTTCCCAATCATTTGGATGCACAAAATATTCGATCTCCATCTGCTCAAGCTCACGACAACGGAAGATAAAATCACGTGGAGAAATCTCATTACGAAAAGCTTTTCCCTGCTGAGCAAGACCAAAAGGCAGATCAGGATAAACGTTATCGACCACGTTTTTATAGTTCGTAAAAATACCTTGGGCAGTTTCTGGACGAAGATAGGCAATTGAGGTCTCATCAGAAACGGCACCAACATGGGTCTCAAACATCATATTGAATTGTTTAACATCACCCCAGTTGATCTTGCCACAAGTTGGGCACTTGATGCCAGCATTAATCAGTTGATCTTTCGTGATATTGGCGGATAAATCATGACCTTCGGCGGTTTTAGCTAATTTGTCAGCACGGAACCGACCATGACATTCATTACATTCCACGAGTGGGTCGGCAAAAGTGGCAGCGTGCCCTGAAGCAACCCAGGTTTTAGGATTCATAATAATGGCAGCGTCGACACCAAGCATGTCTTCACGGTCCTCAACCCAGTATTTCCACCAGGTTTGCATAATTTTACGCTTTAAGGCGACGCCAAGAGGGCCAAAATCCCAAGTACCAGCCATGCCACCATAAACATCAGATCCTTGAAAAATAAAACCACGACGCTTACATAGACTAACGATATCCTCAAGTTTTGCCATATCAACTCCTATTATTTCTTTTTATTATAACATCTTAGCTGGCAATATAGGAAAGTATCGGCAAATAGGTATAAAGGTTTTTAATTTTTAAGATAACATGAATATTGGTCGACAAAATAAGGCGGAGAATTTTAATGACATTTTGATCAATCATGCCTTCGCCATCTGGTCTTCTGATAAGAACTTTTTCAAAATTATCCCAGTCGTAAGTGGCTGAGGCCTCAAGCCTTTGACCATCACGATCAAAGAAGACGTTAATTTCTTCACCAGAGATTCTAGCCTGATTTAGGTGAAAATAGATTTTAATCAACTGTTTAGTTGAGGCATCAGATTGCGTTGAATTGAGAGCGCTGAGGGTTTGATGTAAAAGATTAAAAAGGTCAGCTGAGTCAATTTGATGCGAAAGGCGTGAAACTTGTTTTAAAAAGCTAGAGGCTAGCTCCAGAGTTTCAAGATCACTAATGATTTGATGATAAAATTCCTTGGGTCTAGCTGAAGTAAGAATACCAAATGAATCATCAGCAACCTTCTCGTTTTTTTTGGAATCATTTTGGTGAACGACGATACTAGATAGAGTGAACATCTCAATACCACCGGCAAGCTTAGAT
This sequence comes from uncultured Candidatus Saccharibacteria bacterium, assembly GCA_963518195.1. Lineage (GTDB taxonomy): Bacteria > Patescibacteriota > Saccharimonadia > Saccharimonadales > Saccharimonadaceae > Nanosyncoccus. The sequence goes on from CAUQIL010000004.1 coordinate 2,742, forward strand.
TTTTCTTTACGAGCACCCTTGGCAATAGCAGAGAGGCGACCGTCAGGAGTGAGAAAGGTAATAATGCGATCACCTTCACGATAGTTTACACGCTTTAAGACAATTGCGTCGGTCTTAAGATCAGCCATCTAAACCTCACAGTTCTTCCTGTTTAAAGCTTTAGTGACGGCGGAAAAAAGTGCCTGTGGCGTCATGGTGGTTTTATTTAAAATTTCCACGACATTATAACTTTCGTAGGTCTGATCAGGAAATTTGAGAGAAGAAACAATAATAACTGGTATCTTGGAGAGATCGGGATAGGAGGCAATTTCATTCAAAAAGGTGAAGCCATCCGGCCCAATCAAAAGGACATCCAGAATAAAGAGAGCTGGCAGCTTGCAGCCATCCGGTAATGCAGCAATGGCTTCTATACAATTTGTAAAGCAGCGAATTGACAGATTTTGACCATTTTTTTGAAAAGCCTTTTTTAAGTTCTTCGAAAAAAGCCGTGAAAGAATGGGATCATCCTCAAGTAGGAAGATTTCGATGGTTTCTTTAGTGGAAGCTAGTTTGTTCTTTAACATAATAAAAACCTAAAAGGCAATCGCAACTTGCTTAGAGGCGGGGAGGCGAAGTTTAAAACTAGTGCCGTCACGATGACGCACCGCTAAAAGTTCTGACTGCATGTACTGCGAAAACTTTGAGGCAATGAAGAGACCCAGACCGGAACTGCCGGGGCGCATAGAAATACTTGCAGGACGAACCATACCGTCTTTTAATGACTGCCAGATTTGTTTAGGCAGACAGGGTCCAAAGTCACGTACCGTAACCTCTACGGAATCACCACGGTCAGAAATCACCAGCGATGACTCAGTCTCAGAAGTGGAATAATACATTGCGTTAATACAGAAGTTATATATAACACTAAAGAGAAGGTCCGGATTCGCAATGGCGAGGTCGTGACGATTTTTATAAAAAGCAACGACACTACGTTGGTTAATCTGAAAAAAAGGCTGAAGTTCGGTGAGAACATGATCGCAAATTCGGCGCACAGAGACTGGCTCCATCTCGAAGAGGCCATCCTCGAGTCTAGCAATTTTAGTGAGGTCATTAACTTGCCTGAGGGCACGCTCAGAAATATTAATCAGCTGCTTCTGCGTATCTCTTAGTTCAGCGAGGCTGTCTTCCTGAAAATCCATTGAAAGAGCAAGCTGACGCATCACCGCAAGCGGACTTTTCAACTCATGAGCAACGACTGCTAAACCTCCGACCTCACTTACCATAGGTCAATTATAGCAGAGAAAAATTTTATAGTCAGATTTTTGAAAATTGCATTTGAGAAAACTAGACTGGCTAGCTATTGAAGCGAATGGTGGAGAGAATACGTTCAAAGTCAGCACGGAAGACATTGCTCGAATCGGTTTGAAGCAGAGCAGTCTTATCGCGAATCTTAAAGATACAGACAATACCCATGAGGTCACTATCTAATTTACCAGTATAGACATTAACATTAACACCATTACCCACTGTTGAAGAGACGGTCATCTCTTGCGACTGTACTTTATCGGTGAAATCCTCAAGAACGCGATCAAGTTGTTCGTTTTTAATTGTGACCCGAAGAGCCATGACGGTATTGTCGGCCACAACGTTCACCTGGCCAGGATTGAGGTAGGCATGATAGTCGCCACCACGACTCGCATCATCAGGAATGTAGAGATTCCAAGTCTTAGGATATTCAAAGTTTAAGGCGCCAAGATCGGTGGGGCCGGAAAATGTTAAGAAAGGATATTTTTCTTTTTCCTCAAAATCATTTTCTAACTTAGTTTGTAAACTATTTCTAGCCTCGGCAACAGCCACGTCGATTTTTCCCTGTACATTGGTGTTAGCTTCACTCCATTTTAAGGTCATCCAGATAAAGAGTCCGATAAAGAGGACGGCGAGAAGAGAAACGACAATCAAGCCGATGGTCTTAAGGAGGTCGACACGGTTCTTAGCACGAGCGATACGCTCAGCTTCTTTTTTCTCCTCATCGGTCATGAGATTAAAATCTTTATTTAGAAGATTACCGGAAGGATCAGTAACCTGAGACATAAAGGAGGCGTTATTTGCTGGAATAGATGAAGGCGCGGCTTGAGACATAGTGGAGGCCTGAGGTGAAACTGTAGGATTTACTGGGGAATAAGCAGATGCAGGTTGATTAAAGCCCTGAGGATTAAAACCAGGAGTGGAGGGCGCAGATGGAATAATAGGAGCGGCAGGGGCAGCAGGAGTGGATGCAAAACCAAAAGCCTGTGAAGACTGTGCGGTTTGTGGGGTTTGAGAAGTTTGTGTAGTTTGCGGAGCCGGTTGTCCTTGTGGAGAAATTGGATTCCAAAAATTAGCGTCTTGTGGTGTAACGCCTTGACCATTATTAAAATTATTTGAACCCTGATTATCCATATATTTATATTTTACTTATGATTATTTATTTGTAAAGTTACTTGCTTACTTTACGTTCTATTCTTTACTAAAATCGCGATCAATGACTTCAATTTGATTTTTAATTTCATTGAGACTTTTTTCAATTTCTTTTGCCGAGAGGGCTACTTCCTGATATTTTTGACTGGCCTCTTCAAGAGAAAATTCGTCGCCGTAAAACCACTCAATCTGCTGATCTAATTGCTCTAAACGTTGATTAATTGAAGGAACGGTGGTTTTAGTTTTCGTCTTCTTAGGACTGGTTGATTCTGCCATAATTACTCCTTATTTTTGACTTTAATTATTTTAGCTTCGGCTTGATGAGTTTCGGTTTCAAGATGAACAATAGCATTTTCTGATAATTGACCATGGATAATAGCATAACCGCGCTTTAAGACAATGGCTGGATTTAAGTTTTCGATAATCTTCTGCTTTTGTTGAATTTTTTGCAGTTCAAGTTGCAGGAAATTAAAGATTTTAGTACGAATACTTTCAATTTGCTCCCTTAACTGATGTTCTTCAAAATTAATTTTACTCACGATCTGCTGATGGATACGTGACACCTGAAGTTTTAGTGAATGGATCTCAGCTTGACGATCGCGAGTCAAAAATTGAGCGGCATTACTTGGAGTGGAGGCAGCTAGGTCAGCTGCAAGATCAGCAAGCGATTCATCAACTTCATGACCAATACCAGTGATTACCGGGATACGGCTTCCAGCAATGGCGCGAACCAATTTTTCGTCGTTAAAAATGGCAAGATCATCTTTTGAGCCACCGCCACGAATCAGGGCAATCACCTGATTATCTGTATATTGGTTCATATACTCAATCGCACGCACGATTTGATCAACGGCTGGTAATCCTTGAACCTGGGTATGTGCCACCTGAATCTTAAGTTCGCCCCAGCGTTCGTTAATAATTTTAATAAAGTCAGCATAGCCGGCGGCCTGAGTAGAAGAAATGACACCTAGACGCTCAAGGTTGCGAGCAATGGGACGTTTTTTAGCCGGATCAAATAGACCTTCTTTCTGTAATTTAGCTTTAAGCAGCTCAAAGGCTTTTTTAAGACTGCCCTCGCCTAGAGGATGAAAACGCTTAATAGTGAGACTGAATTTACCGAAATTAGTGAGTTTTGGTGTGGCCTGAACGGCAATCTTCATGCCATCTTCAAGAGGAAAACCACCAAGTTGATAGATTGTCATAAAACAACCGATGGACGATTCGGAATCTTTTAGATCAAAGAAGACCCATTTGCCTTGGTTAACTTTAAAACTGCTAACTTCACCAAAAACTACAACGTCACCTAATCCAGTTTCTAAAACTTGATTTGTAACTGAAACGAATTGACTAACGGTAAATCGCGGAGCTTCCGACATATTTAGGATTCTTTTGAAGATTCAAAGACCTTCTTTTTATCGGCTTTACCAATCTTTGAGATGGCATTTTGGTAGAAACCATAACCAGAGACAATGGTATTAAGAAGGACGATAACACGAGTGACGATAACGACGGTACTTGCAACGGCAAGGTTGGTGCCAAGAATACACATAACGGTAATCATGGAACCTTCGTAGCCACCGACGCCGCCTGGAGTAGGAAGAACAGCGCCTACGAGTGAACCGAGAGCCTCTGCAACCATGATCTGTGGGAAGATTTCGCCGTGACCTAAAGATAAGGCAACGATTTCATAGGTTGCAATTTCAAGGAAATTATAGAGAAAGCCCCAGATAACAGGTTTAACGAGAAGCTTTTTATCTTTCTTAGCAGTAAGAAAATCTTCGTGTAGATCCATGAAGTACTTATTAACTTTTTCGAGCTCAAGAACCTGCTTCTTTTTGCCAAAAGTAATTGTTTTAACAAGCCAGTTAGAAAAGGCAGTAAGTTCTTTGGCTGCCCAGCGGATCATCTTGCGGCTTGAAACAATGGCGATGAGAACAGCGATGGCGACAATAATTCCGACACTCATAGCGCCAACTAGCCAAACCATCCAATAGGCATTGGACGGAACACTACCAGTCACGATGAGGAAGATGATAGCGAAAATGGTTTGAGTCTGGTTTGCAAGAATGGTAATTAAATAGCGCAAGATATACATAAAGCTAACCTGGCCAGCTGTGGCTCCGTAATTTTTTAGGCGCCAGGTGATATAACCAAGACCAGAGACACCACCAGATGGAATGGCATGGTTTACGAAATTAAGCTCAAAGGAGATGCGAGCAAGCTCCCATGTGGAAATTTTCTTAGTTTCCTTAGCTCCCTTATTCATCTGCTCAGCAATTCTCTGTTTTCCCGCCATGTAGGCGAAGAAAATTTTGCCAGCACAGTAATACATGAAGAGCTGTTCTGGAATGAGGAGGAAGACAATAAATAAATTAATACTAAATTCACCACCTTCAATACAGTGTCCTCCAAAAATACAACTAGTGGCGGCGGTGATTTGGTCCCAGGCACCCCAAATAACAAAGGCGACGAGGGCTAGAGTAATTAAGCTAAGAATTTTTTTAAACATATCCTAGATATTATAGCATAGGTGTTTCTAGATTAAAGAGAAAAAATACGATTTGCATAGAAGACCATAAGATGGTTTAATATTAGTCTAAATTTTGATATAATATTTATATGAAGTACCTCGCAGTAGCAGGCCGCCAACCTCTAATTTCTTTGGCAGAAATCCAAGCATTATACGACAAGCACGCAAAATTGGTTGGAAAAAACTTAATAATTTTTCAGTTAGACAATAAAAAGCCCGAAATAAATCGATTGGGCGGAACAATGAAGCTCGGTGAATTATTTGAGGGTGATTTTAAAGGATTAGTTAAGCATTTAAATGAATTACACCCTGAGGGTAAAATCACTTTTGGAATTTCAGACTTTTCAAAGCAGAAAAAGGCGGGATTTGCTTTCCAGAAGAGCATGGAGATTAAGCTAGCCTTAAGAAAAATGGGGCGTAGTGTTCGAGTAATTACCAGCAAGGGACCTGAGATTCCTTCCGCAACCGCACACCATAATAAATTAGTCTAAAAACATGGTTGTTATGAAATTTTGGTGCTTGACCGGGAACTTTACCTTAGCCTTGGTGTACAAAACATTACCGCATATACCGAGAGAGATCAGGCGCGACCGGCGAGGGATGCTAAGGTAGGAATGCTACCACCTAAACTTGCGCAAATTCTAATTAATTTATGTGGACCTTTACCCGAGGGAGCGAGAATATTAGACCCGTTTTGTGGAACAGGCGTAGTTCTACAGGAAGCGGCAATTATGGGCTATGTACCATATGGTACGGACCTCAGCGAACGCATGATTGAATTTTCAAAGAAAAATTTAAACTGGCTTTTTAACGAAAGAAATAGTAAGAGATTTAAAATTAAACCAGAACTAATCTTAAAAAAGGATGCAATCTTAGATAAACTAGCGGTGGGTGATGCTACGACTTTTCAGTGGGAGGGGCAGATTGACGCGGTTGTTTTCGAAAGTTACCTTGGAGCACCGATGTCTAAGCCACCAGTGGACATAAAGTTTAAGACGGAAAAAGCTAAGTGTAGAGAGATTGCTTTGGGCTTTCTTAAAAATATTACCCCTCTAATTAAGTCAGGGACACCTATTGTGATGGCAGTACCGGCTTGGCTACGCGAAACTGGCAAGTATGCACGCATGAACGTTCTTGACGAAATTCAAGAGATGGGATATAATTTTGAAAAGTTTCAAGTTTTGAGTCAATCAGATTTACTCTACTTCCGAGAAGGTCAGATTGTGGCTCGAGAAATAATAGTAATAAGGAAAAGATAGGCTAAAATATGTCACATGTTAAAGCTGGTGGTACCGCGAAGAACATTCATAATAACGCTGGTCAGCGTCTTGGTGTAAAGCGCTTCGGTGGTCAAAAGGTTCGCAATGGCGAAGTACTAGTCCGCCAAACTGGTAGCACTAAAATTGCAGGTCCAGGTACTTATGTATCTCGCAACTTCACAATTCACGCTGCTAAAGATGGTGTAGTAACCTTTGTAAAAACAAAGAAAACTCACTTCTCTGGTCGTTCATTACCACGTGTTCGCGTTGAAGTTCGCTAAATAATTAGACCCTTCGGGGTCTTTTTTTATTCCCTTTTAAACTCGCGAGATTTCTTTTGACAGATATTCTATGATAGAATATGCTTATGAATGTATTGATCGTGGGCAATATAATTAAGGATACTTACCTTGAATTTCCGAAACATCTATTTGAGGCTGGCGATCATGGTCGTGTTTTTCTTGATACAGAGTTTGATGAAGAAACCCTATACTATAAGAACAAAGAAAGCGTACTGAGCGGCGCTAGTATCATTGATGAGGTATTAAAGAATTTTAAGCTAAATAGCCTACTATCCAACCAGCAGGCTTTAGAAAACCATAAATACGACTGCCGCTACGTTCTGAAAACTGGTAATACTGTAAAATATCTAACTACAAATCTGTGTGGAAAGACTGACTTTTTAACACCAGAAACTAAGCCAGATTGGATTTTTATTGACCGTTCGGCAAGACTCGGAATTGATGACTTAAAAAGATTAGAACGGTATCTAGAATTGCATCAAGAAGTTAAATTAGCCATTCATACTAGTCAGACTTCCTGTGGTTTTTTGCATCAAGCAGATGATTTTATGGCAAAAGAAGTTGCTAAAAATTTATACACAAAAGCTGAGCTAGTTTTTGTGACTGGTAAGGATACAGAGCTACTTTTACCACTAGAGGCCAGCCTGGATAATCAAAAGGTTTTTCTGATTACCCCAAATACAATTACGAACGGAGAAGAAAGGGTCTTCTTAAAACGCAATAAGAAAGTTTTTCAGACCCATTTGACAATTTATTCCATTGCTGCCGGCACAATCTTCGCAGCACTTTCGTCTGGTTGGAATGTGAACCGTGCGTTAAGGTTTGCCAAAATAAATATCGAGAATGCCAAGATGAGTCGTACCATAAGTATCGATAAGCTATATAACAAATTAAAGACCTCCCTTAAACAAGAGGATAATTTACGACTGATGGCCAAAGCACTGACCGCTGATTATAGGGGTATTTTAGCGATTGACGAATCAAGAAAAACAATTCGCCGTAAGCTTAAAAAATATGGCCTACCAGAAACACAGACAGTACAAGAAGAATACCGCGAATTATTGGTAACAACGCCACGCATTAATGAATTTTTAAATGGTATAATTTTAGCCAAAGAAACAGTGGTGCAGAAAATAGCAAACGGCCAGAGTGTTCCTGAATTTTTAGCAGCAAAAGGTATTTTACCTGGAGTAAAAGTGGATCTTGGGCTTGAAAAGATACAGAATCATGCCAACTGCCTCACATGCGGGCTTGAAGATCTAGACCAGAGGCTAAGCAGGTATTACAATTTGGGCCTTCGTTTTACAAAATGGCGTGCGGTCTTTGAGGTGGAAAAAAATTCACAAATCCCTGAAGGCGTGATTCAGAAAAATACAAGAGACCTAGCAGTCTATGCGAAAAAAGCACTTGAGAAAAAGCTGGTGCCAATTATAGAACCGGAAGTACTGCATGGAGAACAGAGTATTGCAGATTTTTATAAACACACGAAACAGGTCTTAGTCGCATTGTTTGAGAAACTACAGGAGCTGGGAATTGATCTTGAATGCTGTATTTTAAAAATCAATATGATTTACGCCCAGAAAAATAATCCTGAAGAAACAGGCCGAATGACGATGCGATTAATTTCTGAAACTGTGCCAAAAAATATTGGTGGAGTAGTCTTTTTATCAGGCGGACAGAACGAAGAGCAGGCCACCAAAAATCTTCAAGCTATCATCAGAGAAAACCAAGACAAATATAGATTATCTTTCTCGTTTGGTCGCGCAATCCAGGATCCAGCATTAAAAATCTGGCAGGGTGAGCCACAAAAGATCGATGACGCACAATCAGAATTAATTAAACAACTTAAACTAAACTGTCTGGCACTAAATAAAAAACCGCGATAGTTTTATCGTCGGTTTTTGTAGATATTTTTAACCTAGTTTTTGAGAGCCTCGCGCAGGAATTTACCAGTTGGAGTATCATCGCGCTTCGCAAGTTGTTCAGGAGTACCTTCGGCAATAACTAGACCACCATGCTGGCCACCTTCTGGTCCCATATCAATCACCCAGTCAGCCGATTTAATAACATGTAAATTATGTTCAATAATCACCATGGTATTACCGCCATCTACTAAACGATTGAGAATCTGCAAAAGGCGCTTGACGTCGTCGGTATGAAGACCTGTAGTTGGCTCATCTAGAATATAGAGAGTTTTACCGGTGCTACGACGAGAGAGCTCGGTGGCAATTTTAATACGCTGGGCCTCACCGCCAGAGAAGGTAGTTGCGGACTGACCAAGACGAATATACCCAAGACCAACCTCTTGAATAGTCTTTAGTTTATTAACAATGACTGGAATATTCTCAAAGAAATCAACCGCCTCATCAATGGTCATATTGAGGACATCAGATATATCTTTACCCTTATATTTTACTTCGAGAGCTTCGCGGTTATAACGCTTACCATGACAGGTTGGACAGGTGACATAAACATCTGGAAGAAAATGCATCTCGATTTTATTGACACCATCACCCTGACAAGTCTCACAGCGACCACCTTTAACATTAAAACTAAAACGACCCGCCTTATAGCCACGAATTTCAGCTTCTGGCTGGGCGGCGAAGAGTTCACGAATAGCCGTAAAGACACCAGTATAGGTGGCAGGATTGGAACGAGGAGTACGACCAATTGGGCTCTGATCAATCACAATACATTTGTCCAGATTCTCTATACCGTCAATACGGGTATGCTCGCCTGGCACAGTTTGGGCACGATGGAGTCTAGCAAGAAGTTCGTTTGCTAGGATTTCATTGACAAGAGTAGATTTACCGGATCCAGAGACACCAGAAACCACAGTCATGACGCCAAGCGGAAAATGGACATCAATATTTTTGAGATTATTTTCCCTGGCCCCAACAATGACAAGTTCTTTGCCAGATTTTGGTTGACGGCGCTTCTTGGGGATGCCGATCTTATTTTTACCACTTAGATAAAGACCAGTGAGAGACTGTTCATTTTGCATAATTTCAGCAGGAGTACCAGCAGCGACAACATGTCCACCACGGGAGCCAGCACCTGGGCCGATATCGATGAGGTAGTCAGAATTTAGCATGGTATCTTCGTCATGCTCAACGACTAATACAGTATTTTTAAGATCACGAAGATGTTTTAAGGTGGCGATTAATTTATCATTATCACGCTGGTGAAGACCAATGGACGGCTCATCGAGAACATACAAAACACCTTGCAGGCCGGAGCCAATTTGGGTGGCCAGACGAATACGCTGTGCTTCACCACCAGAAAGAGTATTAGCAGAACGACCAAGCTCAAGATAGCCAAGACCTACGTCTTGCATGAATTTTACACGTTCCTTAATCACTTTCAGAATTGGCTTAGCGATCAATTCTTCAGCTTCAGAAAAACCTAAATCTTGAGAAAGAACATCAATGGTTGAATCGACGTCAAGGTTACACATATCGACAATATTTAGCCCATGAATGGTAATCGCAAGAACTACTGGCTTCAACCTGGCACCATGACAGGTCTGACATTCACGTACACGCATAAAACGTTCAATATCTTTACGCATAAAATCGGAGTCAGTTTCACGATGACGACGCTCAAGAGTCGGAATCACACCTTCATAGACTGATTCGTAGGTTGCACCTTCTTGCCATTTACCAGAGCCAGAGATCTTGATTTGATATTTCTCCTCACCAGTACCATAGAGAATCAGATGTCTTTCGGCATCAGTAAGTTCGCCAATCGGGGTATGGACGGAGAAGCCATGGCGGTTGGCGACGGCGGTTAGGCGCTTCAGCCACCACGAATCACTCTGAACACGATTAAACGGGCGAATGCCACCTTCGGCAATAGTGAGATTATTATTGAAGACTAGGTTAGGATCAATTTCCATGCGAGTACCAAGACCCGTACAGGTTGGACAGGCACCTTGAGGAGCATTGAAGGAGAAGAGCCTTGGCTCAAGTTCAGGAATTAGCTCATCTGGGTGAACTGGACAGGCATAGCGCTGTGAATAGGTGAGTACTTCGGTGTTTTGAGCACCCAAGGTTTTCCCTTCGATAGTTGAACTATTATCGTTGATTTTGAGAAGTTGAATAATTCCCTGACCGAGGTCCAATGCCTGTTCGATGGAGCTTGAAATACGAGAATAAAGCTCAGTATTTAAAATAAAACGATCGACCACTAATTCAATGTCGTGACGCTCCTGTTTTTCAAGCTCTGGGAACTCATCAAGAGCATAAACAATACCATCAACACGAACGCGCGAAAAGCCTTTCTGGAGGTATTGCTCGGAAATATGCTGAAATTCACCTTTTTTCTGCTGCACTAGCGGGGCTAAAAGCATGAGCTTAGAGCCGAGAGGTAATTTCATTACTTCATTAACAATATCTTCGACTGAACGACGAGAGACCTCGCGATGACAGATGGGACAGTGAGGAACGCCAACACGCGCGAAAAGGAGACGAAGATAATCATAAACTTCGGTGACAGTAGCAACAGTGGAGCGGGGATTTCTTGAAGTAGATTTCTGGTCGATTGAAATAGCAGGAGAAAGGCCGGTGATGGTATCAAAATCTGGCTTATCCATCACACCGAGAAACATCCTGGCATAGGAGGAGAGAGATTCAACATAACGACGCTGACCTTCGGCATAGATAGTATCAAAAGCAAGACTGGATTTACCAGAACCAGAAAGACCAGTGATGACAACTAGCTTATCGCGTGGAATATCCAAATCAATATTCTTAAGATTGTGTTGTCTGGCACCGCGAACCTTAATACAGTTCTCAGTCAATCCGCCCTGCAATTCTATTCCCCCTTTGGATAATAATCCATTACTCTCTTCGTTCATTAATTCCCCTTTCTCAAAGTTGGTATATTCTATCATATTTTGACCCAAAAAGCCAGCGGGGGCTATTCTGATTTTGTCCAGAAAAATTTCAAATTGATATAATAGCTATATGAATTCACGTTTTGACCCAGACCAGGCAGCATATTATAAGTCTGGAATGAAAAAATCTGTTTGGCCTGACTCTTCGGGCATCCAAAAGGATGAGCCGAGTTTCTTCTTTTATGACCTCGAGACATCTGGGATTAGCCCACGTGAAGATCGCATTATGCAATTTGCGGGTCAGCGAACCAATCTTGAGTTAGAGCCGCTTGGCGAGCCGGTGAATATTTTGATTAAGCTAAATAATGACACATTGCCAAGTCCAGAAGCGATTATGGTGACACATATTTTACCGCAGGAGACGGTCAAAAACGGAATGACAGAGGCAGAATTTTGCCGTATTGCGATGAATGAAATTTTTACACCAGAAACTACTGCTTGTGGTTATAATTCTGTGCGTTTTGATGATGAACATATGCGCTATCTGTGGTGGCGAAATTTTTATGATCCATATGAATGGCAGTGGAAGGATGGTCGGAGTCGCTGGGACCTGCTAGATGTCGTACGAATGGTGCGAGCACTGAGGCCGGAGGGTATAACTTGGCCAGTCATGGTTGACACAGAATCTGGCAAAATGAAGCCAACCAATAAATTAGAGCTTTTGACAAAATTAAATAAAATTGATCATTTTAAGGCACATGATGCCCTATCTGACGTTGAGGCGTTAATCGCGCTTGCCAAATTATTACGAAAAAAGCAGCCGCAAATTTTTGATTACCTATTAAGAATGCGAAGCAAAAAAGAGGTATTGAAGCTAGTTAATTTGGATAATCCTCAACCTTTTGTTTATACTTCGGGCCGCTATAAATCTGATTATTTAAATACCACTGTGGCTTTTCCAATTGCGCCAAGTAAAAATGGGAATCTACTCGTATTCAATCTGCGATATAACCTTGAGGAGCTGCTTTGTGAGGAGAAAAATTTTAAGCCAGAAAGACGAGTGAGTCGACTAGGCAAGGAATATATGACCTGGTTTGATTTCGGCGAGGCGGTAAAAGAGTTTTGTCCAAACAAATGCCCGGCGGTGGCACCAATCTCGGTTCTTGATGTAGTGTCAGAGGAAGACTCAACGGATGAATTTGCGCCACACAGGGCGGGTACTTCTGGTTGGGAAAAAATTCAATTATCACCAGAAATGGTCGAAAGGAATTTGCAGATTCTTTTAAAGCATCCTGATTTTATCGAAAAAATGCGTGGAGTTTACGAGAAAAGATCGGAATACCCGAAAAGTGAAGAGGTGGAAGCAAGTTTATATGATGGTTTCTTACCTGAGACAGATCGTAGGATTTGTCAAAAAATTCAAAGGGCGGATGATGCTGGAGAATTCGGTGATTTTACACCTAATTTCGCCGACGATAGATTGCCGGATTTGTTTTTGCATTTTAAGGGACGTAACTTTCCGCAGAGCTTAACGGAAGATGAATACTTAAAATGGGAGTCAGATCGAAAGGCAAGAATTAAAAAACAGAGCGGTAGATTCTTTGCCGCTCTCACGGCCTTAAGGCAACGAGGCGAGGCAGGCGAAACAACTTTTGACGGCAGAGAAATTGATTTAAAGATTTTAGATAAACTAGCTGAATGGTATAAAAAGTGTAGCGAATAGCGCGGCATTTCAGAAAGAAAATAGCCCCACGACTGTGGGGCTTGAAACAGGAGGGATAAAAGTCGAAACCAGAAAAGACTGGTTGAATCTTTATTGGTATGAAATTTTACCCCCTCCTTATTTATTATCTGTGTCTTCGGAGTCCAAAGGACAGTTTACCCTTCCTTCTCTTAAACCCTAATACCTTTTTTTGATATAAAAGGTTCAAGAGATCACCAAATATTCCGCAACTCGTTACATAAATTAGCGTATAAATTGCGAAAAGTAAAATGGTGAGAATAAAAACTCCAAGTACCCATTTTAGGATCTCCGTCCCGCCATGAGACATTATAGTCATCTGGTGGAATCTATCCC
>CAUQIL010000005.1:0-15684 GCA_963518195.1 uncultured Candidatus Saccharibacteria bacterium
ACTAATATAAGGTATGGCAAAAACAGATTACCTTTTACAACCCGACCATAGTTGTATTTGGCTAATGCAATGCCAGAATTATAGGCTAAGAATAATCCCACAATTGCAAGTGGAGCAAGGAAAATAGCGGCAAAAACCTGCATACTTGCTGTATTTGTAAAAATTGGCAACGTATGTGGTACCCAAATTATCACAATGATTATAAAAAAGATAAGACTAACAATATTTGATTTACTAATTGCTTTTTTAGGTATATTATTATGTGTTTTTCTGGTTTCATATTAAGTATTTTAACATTAACTCACAACTTTTCTGTAAGTTTTCACTGCTGTATTCTGTTAAAACCTGGTTAATTGAGCCCCACCAAGTTACCTATATTAGAATTTTAAGCTCCCAGGAAAACTGGGGTTTTCTTATGACCTATAAAATACTTTTTAAAAACTTAGCGTATAAAATAAAATTTAAATAAAACTTTGCTATTTATTATAAGGTTTTTATTAACGGGCTTGGGTGTTACGGAGGTATATTTTTACTGATTAAAATATGTTAAAATATGTCTATATAATGTTAATTTTTCTGAAATATAAGTAAATAGAATCAGGTTTTGTGAGGAGAATAGATGGAAGAAAAAATCAAGAGTTTGAAAAAGGAGGCGGAAGAAGTTACGCTTTTTTTGTCAGACCCCAACGCTTATATGAATGAGGATTTTGGTTCTAAATCGAAACGACTTGCAGAAATAAATGAAATTATTGAAATTGATGGAAAAATTACACAGTTGAAACAGAATATTGTGGAGGCTGAACAATTGCTCAGTGATGCAGATTTTGCTGAGATCGCAAAGGCAGATATTGAGCATGCAGAAAGTGAAATAGAAAAACTAACAGCTAGTTTAGAGGAAAAATTAATTCCTAGAGACCCTGATGATGATAAGCCTGTAATCATGGAAATTCGAGCTGGGGCTGGTGGTGATGAGGCTTCCCTATTTGCAGCCGAGCTCTATCTTATGTATTTGCGATATGCGGAAAAGCATGGCCTAAAGACTGAACTGATGTCTGAAAATGCCAATGAGGCGGGTGGAATTAAGGAAGTAGTAGTGAAGATTTCTGGCGAAAGACCGTTTGGCAGCCTTAAGTTTGAGGGTGGCGTGCATCGAGTACAACGTGTGCCGGTAACGGAGTCTCAAGGGCGAATCCATACTTCAACAGCTACTGTCGTGGCTCTTCCAGAAGTAAAAGAATCAGAAATAGAAATTGACGAAAAAGACCTGCGTATTGATATTTACCACTCTGGCGGCCATGGTGGACAGTCGGTCAACACGACAAACTCTGCAATTCGGATTACGCACTATCCTTCCGGTCTCGTTGTGGCAATGCAGGATGAACGATCATTGAGGCAGAATAAAGAGAAAGCAATGATGGTACTCCGCACACGCCTAAATGATATTAAGCGCGCAGAACAGGCAGCGAATGCTTCGGCAGCGCGAAAGTCATTAATCGGTACTGGCGACCGTTCTGAGAAAATTAGGACTTATAACTTTCCGCAAGACCGCGTGACTGATCATCGAATTCATTATTCGCGCTCGAATATTAATGCAGTAATGGATGGTGATCTCGACGACATTTTAGCGGAGCTTAAAAAATACGAGATGCAAGCAATTCGTGACGAAAACGGTATTGCGGAGTAAGGGATTAGATGGCGTTAACGATTAAAAGATGGCTAACGCAGGCAAAGACTTTAGTTAATCCAATTGATGCAGAATTGATTCTAACTAATGTATTTAAGGCGGCAGATCGGACTTATCTCGTGACACATGAGGAGTCGGTTTTGTCGGATAAGGAGAGGCAAACCGCAGACCGGATGCTGAGTTTGCGTACGCAGCACGTGCCACTCGCCTATATTACTGGTGAGAAGTGGTTTTATGGTCATAAATTTAAGGTGAATCCGGATGTCTTGATTCCTAGACCAGAAACTGAGGTGATGGTCGATCTTGCGGTACGGCTTTATAGTGATATTTTAAAAAAGAAGATTGAAACTTTTGACTTATTGATTAAACAGAAGTTTGGCGCCATTGAGCCAAGTTGGCCAGACAATCCAGTAATTAAAGAAGAATATGCTAGGTTAAAAACGGAGATTATGTCGCCAGTACTGATCTTTGAAGTTGGGGTAGGCTCTGGCTGTGTATCTGTTTCAACGGCGCTCGCTTGTCCTAATGCGGAAGTGATAGGCATAGATATTTCTAAAGAGGCATTGAAAGTGGCGGTTGTGAACGCTGCTCAATATAAGACTAAAAACTTACACTTAACGTCGGGTGATTTACTATCGAATGTAAAGGATGATGCGCCGGCTCCAGATATTATGATGGCAAATTTACCTTATGTGGACCGGGCATGGGAGTGGCAGTCTCCTGAGATTGAATACGAACCAGCAGCGGCATTATTTGCTGAGAAAAATGGACTAGAACTCATTTATAAGTTGATTCGTCAGGTTCGTAAAAAATGGGCTAAGCTGTTTGAAGAAAAAGCTTTACACCAAAAATATTTAATCTTGGAGTCTGATATGAGTCAGCACGAAAAAATTATTCGTTATGCAAAGCGATATGGGTTTAAGTTTATTGGTTCGGAAGGCTTAATTACCTGGTTTGAATATTAGGAAAAAATAGACCCCTTAAGGGGTCTATTTTAATTTATTGTTTATAAGCCGTGAGTGTTAATTCGAGATTTTCAGTTTTACCATTGCGAATAATCGTAAGAGTAACAGTGTCGCCTACGGAATATTCACCAATTAAGCTAGAAAGCGAACCGGAGACACCGATCTCTACGCCATTAACAGAGGTAATTACATCGTTTTCTTTGAGGCCGGCCTTATCGCCAGCGCTGCCTGGAATAATGGCATTACTGCTTTTGCTGGAAGAAATTAATGCGCCATGATTAATATCTAGTTTTTTCTGTTTAGCAATTGTGGGGGTAAGGTTGATATAGCGAACGCCGATAACAGCGCGTTCAAAACCTTGACCCTTTAGTACATTATTAATAATACCCTTAACACTGGAAATAGGGATGGCGAAACCAACGTTATTGCCCTGACTAGCGTAGGCGGTATTAATACCAATAACCTCTCCGGCAGCATTGAGCAATGGCCCACCAGAATTCCCGCCATTAATGGCGGCATCGGTTTGGATCATATCGGAGAGGGTTTCAATCTGGGTACGAGAAGAGTCGGTAGCGGTGAGACTACGGCCCTTGCCAGAAATAATGCCAGAGGTGACAGAGTTTTGATAGGCGCCGAGTGCATTACCTATGGCGATAACTTGTTGTCCTGCTGAGATAGTCTTAGAGTCGCCTAATTTAATAGGCGTAAGATCTTTGGCGTCTTTAATTTTGATAATGGCAAAATCGTTGAGTGGGTCCGTACCAATCAGCTCAACATCTTCAAAGGCGGTGCCATCATCGAGGAGAACGCCAATTTTTGTGGCGCCAGATACGACGTGTTTATTGGTTGCAATATAACCGTCGCTACTAAGGATAAAGCCGGTACCGGCAGCAGTTGCAGAAGATTCGGAATTAATGAGGGATTTTTGAGTGGTGCTGGTAATGATTGAAACAACACTTTTTGATACGGAATTAGCCACGCTGGCGATAGAGCCTTCGGTGAAGTTTAGTGAATTACCGTTTGAGCTTGGGCCGTAGACGCGTGAATTAAGCTCAGAATAAAGGGCGTGATTTAGGTGTAAGCTATAGAGACCACTAGCAAGGGCGATGACTGCTAATAATACAACTAATGGGTTGGTTTGAGCTTTTTTGGTTGTATTTTGATCAACCGACTGAACTAGGTTTTTATAGTCTACGGTTTCCTGTTTGGTCTTTTCCGTTTTATTATTTGATGCGTCTGAATGAGACTCGTTGGTCATATTTTTACCTCCTTTATACGGTATTAAACGTTGAATAATGGTTTACTAAACCACAGTACGATAATAACAATGAGAATAATTGAAAAGATAGCTGGGGTGGCAATTTTTGAAAACGAGAATTCCTCGTCGCTGGAGTAATTTTTAAAAATGTAGCCCAGAAGAAAAGTGAGCGCGGTTAAGAGAATGGCGGATTGCGGAAGGAGAAAACCGATTTCTCGATAAGTATAGACGATGAGCCAGGATTGGGAGAGCCAGGAGATTTCGGTAAAAAGAAGACCGATAATAAGTGACAAAAATGTGAAGTCGGTGTCATCACCTTGGACGAGCACATGTCTGGCTGCAGCAAAACCGACAAGAAAATTAAGAAGGACCGGGAAAACGGAGTTAGCGGTAGCAGTCATAAGAGTAGTGGCGGTGGTGCCTAAGAAGACTGCGAGAAGAGACTGCAAAGCCGAGGCACGTTCAGAAGACATTGGCTTCAAGACAATAAGCCAGGCGGAATAAGAAATAGCAAGTATAAAATGAATAGGTAGAAGTGTTGGGCCAGAACAGTAGGTGATGAAGATGAAAGAGAAGCCAACAATAAGGTCAACCAAGTTTGACTTGAGGTTAAGAAAGAGGTAGCGAGGGCGAACTGCGAACATGCGCCACTTCGAAAGGACGACAAGTAGAACGCCTGGAATCCAGCTTGCTGTTGAGAAGGTAATAAAAACGGAACCAAGTCCAAGGACAAGATTAAATAAGGCGTGCAGCACCGTACTAATAATGTTGCGCCCCTTACGTATTAAAACATAATCTGACATATATAAATATTATAACCTAAAATAGACGAATTTTATCAAAAGGATAGAGACGTAATAGGACTGGACCGATGATGCGGCAGTATGGAATAGTACCAAGGCCATAGCGAGAATCATAGGAGTGAGTGCCTTCGCGATTGTCGCCGGCAACGAAGATTTCATCTTCAGGCACGGTCATGTCGACTTCGCCAGCGGTATATTTCTTTGGCCCATCTTGATCTGATTTTCTGGTTGATTCGTCAGGGTTAAAACCTTCAGGGTGCTCTTTATTGTAAACGGTCAATTTACCATCTTTTACAACAACGCGCTCGCCCGGAAAAGCGATGACGCGCTTAATGATGTATTGGTCGCGAATAGAGGCCTCGACGCCACAGGTTAATGGTCCGCTGGCATCTCCATTAAGAAAGACAATGATTTGGCCGCGCTCTGGAACGTATGGTTTACCAAAAAAATGCGAGAGTGAGACAGCGGCACGGTTAACGATTAGACGATCTTTGCCGTGCAGGGTGTTTTCCATAGAGGCGCCCACTACATTGTATGAACGCATGATGTAAGTATTAAGAAAATAGGTACCAAGAATCACAAAGAGGACAAAAATAATCAGGCTAAAAATGTCTTTTAGTAGAGGGTGTCTTCGAATGAAAGAGACTTGATTATCCACTACCTTATTTTAGCATAAATAATTTAGGTTTTTCTATTTTGCGTAATAATTTCGTAGGAATTCTTGCTTAAACCGATGGAAACGATCCTCTAGAATAGCACCACGAATTTGTTCAGTGAGACGAATAATAAAGCGCAGATTGTGTATGGATGCGAGGCGATAAAACTTGGCCTTTAATTCCCCGTCGCCGGAGCGCCAAAGGTCACGGAGTTCACCACGGGTGTGACCGGCTTGGCAGGTAGGGCAGTCACAGTCTTCATCAAGTAGAAGATTTGAGCCTTTAAATTTACGTAAATTAATGTCCCCGTATTTGGTATAAATCTTACCGTGCCTGGCTTCTCTAGTAGGGGCAACACAGTCAAAGGTGTCGGCCCCCATTTCGGCGCCATTTAAAATATCGTCTGGATGAGAAAGTCCTAAAAGATGTCGAGGTTTATGCTCTGGGAGTTCCTCATTACACCAACGAAGAATCTCAGAGAGGTCTTCTTTAAGAAATGCACCACCGAGTCCATAGCCATCAAAAGGCATGGCGCCAAGTTTTTTAGCAGTACTACGTCTAAGATCTTCCCAACGACCGCCCTGGAGTACGCCGTAGAGACTTTGTCTGTAGCCTAGAGAATCGCGTAGCTTAAGATGTTCATCTAGGCTTCGTTTAGCCCAACGCTCCGTGCGCGCTAATGCTTCGACATTGTAATCGTAATCGTCGGCTAAGGAAGTGAGTTCATCAAAGGCCATATGAATGTCGGCGCCTATTCTACACTGAATTTGCATGGATTCTTCGGGGCCAATAAAATCAGGTTGACCATCAAATGGATCGGTAAAATGAACTCCGTCCTCGGTGACATGAGCAAGACGTTCTTTGTGGGCTGTATTGGTTACACCACGCTCTTTGTCCATAGAGACTACCTTACCTAGCCCGGAGCCAAGTGACATGACTTGAAAACCACCAGAATCGGTGAGGGTGGGGCCAGACCAGCCCGACCATTTAGACAGTCCTTTTTCGTCGGCAATTTGATAGGAAGTTCGACGTAAATGATAGCCATTGCTTAGCATAGCTTGAGCACCTATATCGACAAGGTCTTCTGGTTTTAAGAATCGTACGTAGCCTTGGGTGCCAACGGTCATAAAGGCTGGGGTTTTAATCTCTCCGTGTGGAGTTTTAATTGTGCCGGCTCGGCCGAGGGTGCCAGGAATTTTATGGTCAATCTGGAAGCTAAACATTATTCAAACTTTCAGTTAAGACTTTGTCGTTATTTGGACTTCTTTGGCTCTTTGCTCATCATCCTTTAAAAATGGACGAACTTTGGCAACAATGAGAAGTTCGATTGGTGACAGAATTAATTCAAGACCTAGACCGAGGAGGTAGGCAAAGAGTGCCTGATTAAGAAAATCATTGAATGGAAGAACACCAAGGAAGGCAATGGTTTCAAAGACAAGACTGTCGAGAAAATGAGCAACGATTGATGATCCAAGTGCGCGTACAAGGAAGAGTTTTGAGCCGGTTTTCTTCTTAATTTTCTCGAAAATAAAATTGTTAGAAAATTGCGAGAAAAGATAGGCGGTCAGTGAGCCAATGATGATGCGTGGAGCAAAACCGAGGACATTTACAATGGAGTTTTGCATCTCTTCAGTGCCAGCAAAGGGAGGGAGAACGCAGACAGCCCAGAAGACGAGGGCGGCAAGAATATTGAGAAGGAGGCTGGAAAAGATGACGGACTTAGCTACTTTTTTGCCGTAAAACTCGATAATGATGTCGCCGAGAATGTATGAGATTGGAAAACAAAGAATCCCCCCATCAACAGCAATTCCGAACATATTCCATAGCTTGGTGGCAGCTAAGTTTGAAATTAGCAGAATACCTGCGGAGATTGCCGTGAGGTAGATGAGAGTAGTTTGTCTAACGTTTGTGGTTGACGCAGTGGATTTAGAATTCGACATTGATTACTTCACCAAGTTTATTTTGGATAGTACCGTGAACATTTTTAAGTTCTAGGGCAGCACAGTCGTTTCCTGCGTAGTCCTTTTTAGTAGACTCATATGCGGCCTGGTTTAATACTTCGTCTTCAACGGGATAGGCTTCGGCAGTTATGCGAAGAGCACCTAGAGTGTCGTGTTTTGCATAGATTTCAACCTTTGGATTGTTCTTAATCTGAGCAAAAACTTTTTTATTATTTTTAGTACCAATGTAGAATTTGCCATCAAGGATGCCGGCTGCGTCAAAAGGACGCACGTGTGGCTGATCTCCTTCAGTGGTGGCGATCATAAAAATTCCTTCAAGAAATGGTAAAACTTGTTCCATAATATACTCCTTAAAATTAGTTCTCAATAATTATGTCATAGACGGATTAAATAGTCTATGAATTTAATCGTCCATTACCTTTTTAATGGCGGCATATTCGTCAATGATAACTTTGATACAGCCGGCAATCGGAATAGCAATTAGACAGCCAATAAGACCAAAGGCATACATACCGATGATGATGGAAATAAGAATTATAACTGGTGGTAAGCCAAGGCCTTTACCTTGAACTCGAGGGGCTATAATGTTGTTTTCAATTTGTTGATAGATGAGGTAGAAGAGGAAGAAGCTGAAGGCTGCCCATGGGGAGTTAACAAAAAGGAGGACGGTATTGATGATACAGGCGATGACTGGTCCAAACATAGGGATGAGATAGAAGAGGAAGGAGATGAGTCCTAGAGGAATAGCGATACCGCCAGAGACGCTAAAAATTAAGCAAAGAATAAAAACACTAATGGCAGTAATAGTGCCGTCTAGAAGTGCAATCAAAACTTGTGCGGAGACGTATTTGGCAACTACGGTACTTAGTTTAGAGGTGACGCGATGCCAGACACGAGTAGCTTGTGCGTTGCGAGAAGATGAGATCGTGCGCCAAAAATTTTCCACTAAGGTTGGACCTTCGAGCATAAAAAGGATGGTGAGAACGATGGTAAGAATGATGTTTGTGAGAATGGTGCCGATAGTACCGACGCTACTAATCGCAATACCGCTGAGATTATTGAGTAAAGTATTGGAAAAATTACGTAAAGCCACAAGAAGTTGTGCTTGTAGGTCAGGAATACCAAAATATTCACCTATACGATCTAGGTTGAATTCGCCAATTACGGCAGAGATCTTTTGAGGAGCAGAGGCGAGAAAAATTGAAACTTGAGAAACAATCATTGGTCCGACGACGGCGACAATTGTTGAGAAGCCAAGAACGACGACGAGGACGGCAATAATGGCAGTGAGTCTAGGGCGTTCCTTCTTTTTATCTATTTTATCGATTAGTTTGGCAAGTGGACGTAGGGCTAATGCTAAAAAAGCGGAAATAAAAATAATAATTAAACCACTAGCAGCTTTGAAAATTAAATAGCCAAGGCCGGCAAAAGCGATAATAACGAACCAAAAGCGAATAAAAGTTTTGGTATCGACCTCAATTGTACGTGACATGTACCTCCTCTGTTTTTATTTAGTATAGCTGAGTTTTTAAGAAAAAGAAATAAGCTATTTTAAGTATTGCCAAATTGGCTGGCCAGCTTGGTCTTTAATGACAAAACCAGCATGTTCAATTTCTTCACGAAGCTGATCGGCAGTTCGAAAATCTTTTTGCTGCCGGGCCTTCTGACGTGTGTGAATGAGACTAACTATGGTCTCATCGGGGAAATGTTGTTCTGTGAGTAATCCAATACCAAATAGATTATCAACTAGAGCCCAATCATCCAGAGTGAGCTGATGCTGATCGATATATGAAAAAGCCTCAGCGGAATTAAGGTTATTATCGACAAATGAGATGATCGCTTGTGAATTTTTGGTCTGTGGTGTGGAATTTTTGTTCTGTAAATCATTTATGAATTCTGTAAGAACTGTTGGATTATTAAAATTAAGATCTGGATTGCTAGATTGTAATAATTCAGCAATTTGGTTTTTCCATTTGAGACGACGGATTCTAGAAGATTCAAGATCTAAAAGAGTAAAGTTGCGTTCGGATTGATAATGGCCTTGGAGGATCCACATTTTAAAGTCGAGTGGCGAAAATCCATGCTCCTTAAGATCATGAATAGTATAGGCATTACCAAGAGACTTGCTGAATTTTTGGCCTTCACTGGTAATAAAATTACAATGGAGCCAAAAACGAGCCATAGGTAAATCGAAAGCGGCTTCGGATTGGGCGATCTCATTTGTATGATGAATAGGGATATGGTCGATTCCACCAGTATGAATATCAATTGTTTCGCCTAGTTCGGTGTGAGAAATAGTAGAACACTCGAGATGCCAACCTGGATAGCCTGGACGACCTTGAAAATCCCATTGCATAGCATGATCTTCCCCGTCTTTGATGAATTTCCAAATGGCAAAATCAGAAACATTACGTTTTTCAGGGTTAAATTCCACACGAGCGCCTGCTTTAAGATTGCTCAAGTCTAATTTAGCAAAATCGGCATAAGTGGAAAATTTACTGGTATCAAAATAGATACCATCAGAGGTTTCGTAAGTTAATCCTTTATCAATCAGAGTTTGGACGAGAGCTAGCCCCTGCTTAATATAGTCGGTAGCGCGAGCAATTTTTGTTGGTTTAATTAAATTAAGTGCGTAAAAGTCATCAAAGAAAGCCTGAGTATAGAAATCGGCAATTTCCCAAACTGTTTTGTTTTCTCTTTTTGCGCCTTTTTCCATTTTGTCATCCCCCTCATCACCGTCGGAAGTGAGATGGCCAACATCGGTAATATTCATGACGCGATTTGGGGTCCAGCCATGAATTTTGATGAGGCGTACTAGGAGATCCCAGTAAATGTAGGCGGCGAAGTTGCCAATATGAGCGAAACTGTAAACGGTTGGACCGCAAGTGTAGATTTTGACATTTTGTTTATCTTGCGGGATGAATTCTTGAATTTTCTTAGTTGGAGTATTGTATAGATACATTTTAGAAGCTTCCAATAAAAGTTGTTTCTTCTGTAGTAGATTCCTGTTCATAGGCTTCAATTAACTTATAACTACAGGTAACGAGCTCGCGGAGAGTGTCTTGATAGTTTGTGTCATAAATTCGAAAACCTGCAGCATAAGGATGTCCACCACCACCAAAATAACCGGCAATTTTGTCAGAAATTGGGAGAGATGAACGAATTTTACCAGTTAACTTGCCGTCTGGATAGGTTTTGATAGCTACAGCAACTTTTACTCCTTCGACCATTTTCATTTCTTCAAGAATCAAGACATTAGGATTATATTCATCTGAATATTCTTGAATCTCTTCCCATGGGATATGAATGGTAGAAAGTTGACCGTCGAGCGAGTAATCGATACGTTGAATCAGTTCTGCTTTGTAGGCGAGAATGCGCTGAGACTTCTTCATGAATTCCTTGCGATTTTCCTCGAGTTCGCTAATATTAGCACCAAGATCTTGCAGGTTAGCGGCTAGACGAAAAGTATCGCCAGAAACTCCAGCGGAGGTGAGCCCCAGTGTGTCGGAAAGTAGGCCTTGGAAGATATATTCGGCAGCCGCCTTATTGATTTCTAGCCCTGTTTGCTCTGCTATGTTATAGATTACATTGGTGCAAGAAGGAAGATGTTCGATAATTGATTGATGCGGAAAATCGAGGTCATCAGGAGTCTCGTGATGGTCAATTACAAAAATGGGTTTAGTGTAAAGAAGATTCTTGATCGTAAGGTCATCAGTTAATTTACTGAGCAGAATTTGAGCGGCGGTGTCGACAATGATGTAGCCATCAGCTTGATAATCGATTTCGCTGGAAATTTTTGACCAGTCTTTATAGTAACGAAGGTATTTTGGAATATTTACCGGACAAAATTGAGATATTTGTTTGTCTTGAAGTAGGGCTTCAAGGGCCAAAGCGGAGCCTAGGGAGTCACCGTCAGGATTTTCTGCCTGGATAATGCAGATTTTTGACTTATCTGAAATAAACTTAGTAAAATTTTCGTACATTAGGTTAATTATAACAGACGAAGAGAGTTTTAGTTTTAGAATGAATCATCGATTTCGCCGATTAGTTTGATACTATCGGCGGTAGGCAGGCTTTCAACTTCTTTTAGGCGACGTTCAATTTGGCGAGAGGTCGTGGCGGCAGCGTCAATTTTATTAGCAGATTCTTGAAGTTTTTTCTTGGTGGCTTCAAGGAGATCGCCAAATTTATTAAACTGGGTTTTAATGGCGCCAAGGACCTGCCAGACTTCGCTACTACGTTTTTCAATAGCCACAGTACGGAAGCCCATAAGGAGTCCAGACAAGGTGACAGGGAGAGTGGACGGAGAAGTGATACTGATATTGTATTTTTGACGAATTTCGTCGGAAAGACCTGGGATGCGTAAAATCTCTGCATAAAGAGACTCTGTAGGTACAAACATCATGCCAAAGTCGGTAGTAAAAGGGGGCTCGATGTATTTTGTGGAGATTTTTTTGGCCTGTTCTTTAACGTCGGTAGCTAGGGCCTTTTGGAAGGTTATAATGTCTGCCTTATTGCCTTGGTCGTCGGCGGCGATGAGGCGAGAGTAATTCTCAACCGGAAATTTCGAGTCGATAGGAAGATAGGTTTCATGGTCTTCTTCCCTACCTGGCATTTTGACTGCAAATTCGACGCGATCGGCAGAGCCGGGTTTTGTGTTGATGTTTTCCTGGTATTGGTTGGGGCTTAAGATGTCTGAAATAATACTGTTTAGTTGAACTTCGCCATAAATACCCCTAGTTTTTACGCCTTCCATGACTTTTTTAAGATCACCTACGCCGGTGGCAAGATTTTTCATCTCTCCAAGGCCCTTATATACACTAGTAAGTTGTTCGGAGATGGTCTTGAAACTTTCGTTGAAGCGTTTTTCAACGGAGGCTTGCAGTTTTTCATCGACTGTTAGGCGCATTTCTTCAAGCTTTTTGGCATTATCGGTTTGGAGATCTTTTACTCTTGAGTCAACTGTTTTTTGAATGGTCTGTAGATTGGTGGCAATTTCCTTACGATTATCCCTAAATCCGTCATCAACACCTTTCGTGATTTTATCTACGGTGGTTTCAACACGGATCATGCGTTCATGAAGATTCTTAGAGGCCTCAACGATTTGATCGGTATTTTTAGTCATGGTCTCAAGTAATTTAAGAAGATCTGATTGGGTACTGTTTGTTCGGTTTTTGATGATAATAAAAAGAATGACGACTAGAAGAATTAAAATCGCTATGCCTAGAATGGCTAAAATATTTTGATCCATAAATGTGAAACCTCCAAAATGATAGTAATGATTTGATTTTAGCATAAAAAATTTGGGAGATGAAATAAAGCCTAGAGTTGAGTACGATTTGTGAGGGCGGCACCTAAGGTGATTTGGTCGGCGAAGGAGAGATCAACACCCAGAGGAAGGCCTCGAGCTAGTCGTGTGACTTTGAGGTCAGGATATTTGCCGGATAGTACGCGTTGTAAAAGAAGAGCAGTACTCTCACCTTCAACACTAGGGTTGGTGGCGATAATAATTTCCTGCACCTGGTCATGTTCTACTCGTGAAATGAGTTCCTCAATATGAAGTTTGTCGGGAGTGATACCATCGATTGGTGAAATGGCGCCGCCAAGTACATGATAGGTACCGTGGTACTGTTTGGTTTGTTCGATGGCGTAGATATCTAGAGGTTCTTCAACAACAAGAATTGTGCTCCTGTCGCGCTCCTCTTTATCGTAAAAAGAAGAGACCTCCTCGTTGTGATTGATTAGTGCGAAGGTGATGGGGCAGGTCTTAACATCGGAATGGAGATGACTCAGGGCATCGATAATAGTGTCTGTGATTTTTTTATCGGCACGAAAAAGATAGGTAGCATAACGTTCGGCCGTGCGTGGACCGACTCCTGGGAGATTCCCAAGTGCTTCAATGGTATTTTCTAGGGCTTGTGGCAACATTTGATTACATGCCGAGGCCAGAAAGACCGCCAAGTTGACCCATGAGAGGTTTCATTTTATCCGTTGCAATTTCTTGAGCTTTAGCGTAGCCGTCGCGGAAGCAGTTTTCGATCCAGCGTTCAAGTTCAGAAATATCATCAAGATCAATACGAGAAGGGTCGATAGAAACCTTTTTAACCTTAAGTTCGCCGGTGATTTGGACAACAACGGCACCGTCGCCGGCTTCAACTTCTACGATTTCGTTTTTTAAGTCTTTTTGGGCTTTTCTTAGCGTATTAATCATTTTCATCTGGTCAAAAGTAGCACCCATAGAACATCTCCTTATATATTTATTATTTTACTTATTATAACAGATTACTTTACGGAATATAGATATAGACGATCAGAGTTTTGGGATTTTGAGGAAGTATAAACTTTTTGAAGTTCTAATTGCGTATGGTTAGTTTTGCCAATGGTGTAGACCTTTGAGTTTTTAGGTAGACTATTTACATCCGTAGCGATGTAGTAGTTGAGTGAGTCTCTGAAGATTGGCTTAACGGTGTTGGCGGCAATTAACAGCTTTGAAAAATCATCATTTTCGTCAAGTAGTAGGTAGTCACCAGCTTTTGCATGAGTAAGAACCATAGACAGATCACTATTGAATTGGTTAGCAACTGGGGCGGCATAACGATAACCAGAGATAAAATGTGAAAGATCCGAGGTAATCATGGTGAAGAGAAAGATAGCGATTGGAATTACACCGAAGAGCTTCGCGTAGGGGTTTTCGGGAAAAAGATTGTACCATTTGTAAATAATATAACGTAGGCCATGTGCGATGAGGATAGTAAAAGGCAGGATTAAGAGAACGGCGTAATCGGTGTGGAAGCCAGAGATGAGAATAGTGAAAATAATTAAGAAAATGGCAATAGAGTTTCGACTGGCAAAAAAGCCTTTAAAGGTGGAAACTAGGCCAATAATAGCAATGAAGGCGGCGGGTAGACTAATTTGAGGTGCGAGAAAGATGCTTTCTATGACACCATGCCAGGTGAAAAATGGTAGGAAGGCTTGCTTGAGATTATTAAAATAAGTGGAAAGTTTAAAGTCGCCTGAATAAAGAAGCGGTTTAATGGTCTCTGGGTGCTGTAAGAAGATGAAGCTCATAAAACCGAATCCGACTAAAATAAATAAACTAACGAGAATAAATGGAAGGCGGGGGAGGTTTTTAATGGTAAAGCGAAGGTGTGGATGAAGGATGGTATAGATGAGAATGAGGATGATGAGATAAATCATGTAAGGGGTGAAGCTGGAAAGAAATAGGGTGAAGGCAAAGATGAAGGACCAAATTGGGGCGGGGCGTTCTTTGCCTTGAACTTTGGAGCCAAGCCAGAGCAGTAAGGTCGGCCAGAAGACGACCATAATAAGAGGGGTGCCGTTACTTACTAGGAAGAGAAAGTTTGAGGAAAGGACGGCAATAATACTGGCGATAATGGCGGTGTTATTTTTGAACCAGCGGTTTAAGAGAAGAATCAGAAAGAAGCCTAGAAAACCACCAATAATGATACTTGGAATAATGACGGAATAGGTGGTAATACCAATGAATTTAAAGACGGTTTTTTGGAGAAGGCGATATGGGAGATCAACGAGTTGTCCATCGAAAATACTACGAAGGTTGAGATTTTGGCTGGCGGTAGCAGAAGTAATCTCGCTGGTTGATAGGCCGGTAAGAGCGATTTTGGGGACAAAAAGTATTAATGTTAGAAAACTGGCCGCGAGAAGTATGTAGCCAATAATGAAACGATTTTTGTAAAGAAAATATTTATTTGGATTTAATTTACCCACATTAGTATTTTAGCATGAAAAATAATTTCGTGCTATTCCCTGGTTTTATCGAGCGACATAAAGCGTAGGAGTTCAGGATGGAAGTAGAGTTCAATTTTTCCGATAGGCCCATGACGGTGCTTGGCCATGAGAAGTTCAGTGACATTGGTCGGTTCATAGCCATCTTCTTGATGGTAATAATCTGGACGATGAAGGAACATTACAAGGTCGGCATCCTGCTCGATGGAGCCGGATTCACGAAGGTCAGAGAGGACTGGGCGTGGATCGTCACGGCCAGTAACGCCACGAGAGAGCTGGGCGAGGGCAATGACGGGAATTTCTAGTTCACGAGCAAGGGTTTTAAGACCACGAGAGATTTCAGTAACCTCTTGCACACGGTTACCAGCATAACGATCAGAACCGGAAATTAGCTGGAGGTAATCTACGATAATGAGACCAATATCGTGATCGTGGGCGGCGCGACGGGCTTTATTGCGAAGTTCGAGGACGGTCATTGAGCTGGTGTCGTCAAGATAAAGGGGAATTTCACTCATTTCACCTAGGGCGTCACCAATTTTGGCAAAATCATCGGCGGTAATGTTACCAGTACGGATGTGCCAGGAATCTACGCC
>CAUQIL010000006.1:0-15661 GCA_963518195.1 uncultured Candidatus Saccharibacteria bacterium
CTATAAAGGATCTACTCTATTATTTTCCGCGCAGTTATGAAGATTATCAATCTCAGACTAATATCGCTGATATTAAACCCGGCCGCGTAATTTTGCGTGGAAAAATTCGTAATCTCCGTAATCTTCATACCAGGCGTCGCAATTTTGTCATTACTCAAGGTGAAATTTATGATCAAACTGGGGCGGTACGCGTTGTTTGGTATAATCAGCCCTATCGCGTTAAAAACTTTAACGAAGAAACCACCTATTATTTCACCGGCCAATATGATTTTAAATATAATCGCTATCAAATCACCGCTCCGTCTGTCGTCACTGCCGACGAAATAGAGCAGAAAATCGAGGGATTTCAACCGATTTACCCAGCTAAAGGTAGCTTTAACTCCGCATGGTTTAAAAAACTATTTGAAAAACTTCAACCTCTTTTACCTCAAATTCCGGACCTACTTCCTCTTGAACATGCACCAAGTTATCTTTTTCAGGGTGCTCGCCGTCAAGCACTGACAAAAATTCATTTCCCCAAACAGCCTGAAGATGTAGAACAGGCTAAGCGATATTTGGGCTACGAAGAGCTATTTGAGCTAATTCTTGCCAGTCAGCTTAATCGACAGGAGAATCAGAAATTAAGGGCGGAGCCTCTAGCTTTTGATTTAAACCTCACTAAGCAATTCCTTTCTTCGCTCCCCTTTACTCTCACCGACGCTCAGAAAAGCGCTGCGTGGGAAATTCTTCAGGATCTTACTAAAACCACACCGATGAATCGCCTTCTGCAAGGAGATGTTGGTTCAGGTAAAACGATTGTCGCCGCTCTTGCAGCCTTCCAAGCTATTAAGCAAAGCGCTCAGGTGGCAATACTGGCTCCAACCGCCATTTTGGCCTCACAGCATGCCGAAAATCTTGAACGCCTACTTGCCCCCTTCGGCATCCGTACAGCTCTGCTTATTGGCGCTACTAAGCAGAAAGATCCACTCAAGCAGCAAATCAAAGATGGCGAGATCGACTTAATTATAGGCACGCACGCTATTTTAACTGACGATACTCAATTTGCTCGTCTCGCGCTCTGTATTATTGATGAGCAACACCGCTTTGGCGTGGCTCAACGTCAAAAGCTCCTAGAAAAAGTTGCCCTAAACTCTCACCCAAACACTGTTGATGGGCAAAAAATCACTGCCCCGCACTTTCTTGCAATGACTGCAACTCCAATTCCTCGCTCGTTGCAGCTCACTATTTTTGGTGACTTAGATGTCTCTCTCATTCAGCAAATGCCAAAAGGCAGACAGCCGATTATTACAAAAATTATTAGCGAAACCAATACTCGTGAGCTTCTGTATCCAGAAATCAAGCAGCATCTAGAAGCCGGCGAACAAGTTTACTGGATCTGCCGACTTATCGAGCAGGATGAAGATGAGCCACTGGAAAAGGATCAACACACGGTTAAGGAAGAAATAAAACGTTTAGCTAAAATTTTTCCTGGATACAAACTCGCCATTTTGCATGGCAAGATGAAGCCACAGGAAAAAGACCAGGTTATGAACGACTTTAAAGAACATCGGATTGATATTTTAGTTTCCACCACTGTTGTTGAGGTTGGTGTTGACGTCCCCAACGCCACGCAAATCGTAATTATGAATGCCGATCGCTTTGGGTTGGCTCAGGCTCATCAGTTAAGGGGGCGTGTTGGTCGTGGACAGAAGGCTAGCCAGTGTTTTTTGATTACCACCAGTGATAACCCTCCCACTACTCGTCTAAGGGAATTAGAAAAGTCCAATAATGGTTTTTATTTAGCCGAAGTTGATCTTAAACTGCGTGGCCCAGGTGAGGTTTACGGGGCAATGCAGCACGGCGAATTGGATTTGCGTATTGCTAGTCTTGCTGACACCGAAATGATTAAAGCTGCAAGAGCTCAAGCACTTAATTTTGCTTCCGATCCGCAAAATATGCTAAAATACAAAGAGCTTAGTCAGTCTATCCAGAAATATCAGCAGCTGACTACTCTAAATTAGTTTTACATCAGAAAGTTATTATGTATTCAACTCTTGCTCTTAACAATAGTAAAAGATCAGGCAATATTGTCGGCACGCATCAAAAGCTCGACAAGATTGCTCGTAAAATATTACAAAAAAGCCTACCGCCGCGTGTCTATTTTCCCGATATCAAGGAAATCTTGCTTTTTGAAGGCATGGGTGGCCCAGACGGTTTAAAAAGAAAAAGCCCTGGCGTTGATGAGCCTATGCACTTTATTATCCCAGGTCAAGACGACGGTAAACTCATCCAAATGATTCTAGATCACCAGTATAATCTGAGGAAAGCACTCGCTACAGATAATAAAGTTCGCGCTGCCTTTGAAGCCGGTTGGATGGCGCACGCTATTACTGATGGCCTAACTCCGGCCCATCATTTTCCCCTCACTGAAGCGCAGGGTGAATTGATGACTGAAAAAGAATTTATTAAAATTTTTGGTATTCCAGTCAAGGGAATCATGCGTGGTCGTAATTCCTTGGAGACCTTACGTAACAACTGGCTTTATTGGGGGGCCAATGGTTATATGAGTAAGCATGTCGCCTTTGAATATGGTGTTGCTATTACTATGACTGCCCTGCCCGAGAGAGCTGTTACTCCTAAGCTAGACAAAAAAGAATTAAAAAATGTCGACCTAAAACAGGCTTTTTATCAATCTCTTGAACGCGTAGCCTCTCTTAATATGTATACTAGGTTTCTTGAACAAGGTTGGAATACAGATTTAGCCTTTGAAACTAAAAACATTCTTTTACCAGAGATTGCACGTGCGATCGCTCTCTGTTGGGCGTCCTCCATTCCCGAATTGACCGATCCTGCCAAATAGCTTTGTGGTAAAATAAAAACATGAAAAGTGCACGCGAAATCTTCCACCAGGGGAAATTTACTAATGTTAAGATCACTTCCGGACTCTTCCGTGGCCGCGAACTTAAGGCTCCGCAAAATGGCGTCACACATCCGATGGGCTCTCGCGAGAAATTAGCCCTTTTTAATTCGCTAAGCGATAAAATTAAAGACAAGATTATTCTTGATGTTTTTGCGGGCACCGGTGCACTTGGACTTGAGGCTCTTTCCCGCGGCGCTTCGCACGTTACCTTTATTGAGGCTGATAAAAAAGCTGCCGAAATCTTAAAGCAGAACGCCATTGTTCTTGGTGTCTTTGAACAGGTGCGCATCTATAATACAAAAGCGGAAAAAATTGACTTCGATAGTCCATTTGATATCGTTATCGCAGATCCGCCCTATGAGTATTTTCACGACCTGCCATTGTCTGTTCTTGATCGTCTTGCTAAAACTGCTAGGGAATACTTCGTCTTATCTCATCCCTCCGATTTTGACCCTCATGCTATTGACGCAGAGTTGCTTTCGACCAAAGCCTACGCCGGTTCGCGTATTACAATTTTTCGTCCCCACGAAGCCTAGTCCCTCTTTACAATAATCTCTAAATATCGTATAATATAAATCAATAAATTGTAAAAAATCTCGAGGTGGTGTCGAAGATTGTGGAGAATTATCATGCGAAGTCAAGACGCTAACCGCCCACAGCGTATCAAAATTATTATCATCACTATTATTGCTGCAATCATCATTTTTATTTTTGGTGCATGGCTGATTACTTCAGCTATTAAAAGCGTAGAGAAGAAACAGCAAGCTAGTTCAGAGCAAAACACAACCGCTCAGAAAGATGAAAAAACTACTGACAATAAAACCACTGAACAGTCTAGCTCAAACAACGGTAAGGCTACTGGTAATGCGTCAAATTCTACTAATACCGGTACTACCTCAAATAAGCCGGGCGTAAGTACCACTTCCCCTGCTGCACAATATCCTGTAAGCCAGCAAACTAATACCTCAAATACTTCTACTACCGATCTTCCTACAACTGGTCCTGAAGATCTTCTTCCTACCGCCCTTCTTATTGGCGTTGCTAGTTATCTTTTCTTCAAGAATCGCGAAATCAAAGCAAAATTAGCTCTCCAAAATTCCTAAGATTGTGTTATAATTAACACAGGCCCGAGTGGTGAAATTGGTATACACGTATGCCTTAGGAGCATATGCCTCGTGCGTGCTGGTTCGAGTCCAGTCTCGGGCACCATACTGGAATCTTTCAATTCAAGTATTATTTAA
This sequence comes from uncultured Candidatus Saccharibacteria bacterium, assembly GCA_963518195.1. GTDB lineage: Bacteria > Patescibacteriota > Saccharimonadia > Saccharimonadales > Saccharimonadaceae > Nanosyncoccus. The sequence goes on from CAUQIL010000006.1 coordinate 4,141, forward strand.
TGGATAGTTTATAGGGTCTCTTTCATCTGAGAGGGCCCTATTTTCTTATCATTGATTTTGTCTCCTTACTTATATTTCCATTACCATTTCTAAGTCGTGGGTCATAAATCCACTCTTTCTATAAAAATCTATAGCATTAATATTGTCTGATAAAACCAATAACTTGATACTGGTACACCCCTGGGTTATGAAATAATCTTTCATTCTGTCTAATAATTCTTGTCCTATGCCAGATCCTCTGAATTCCAGCTTCACAAATAATAGACCGATCCAGCCGTCCTTGGATGGCTTACGTGAAAGATCATAGATCTCATCATCACCCTTTTTATGTTCAATTATCACACCCTGAATAAAACCAATAACTTGGCCGTCTTCTTCTGAAACGAAAACCTTACCGTTCATATTCTTGACGTCATCTAGCATTTTCTGCATATAGCGATGTGCGTCATCCATATCTTTATAGGGAAGTGATTCGTGTGTTCGATCGATTTCTGAAAAATATTTCTGAAGTTCGAATTGCATCTCATCTATGTTTTCTCGATCCTTGATGTCTATTTCTCTTATCATTCTCTACTCCTACTTTAAAATTGATGGTACGCTTACTCAAGGTATTTTTCAAGAGTAGAAATATTTATATTCAATATATGATACTATTTTTATGTCTAGGTAATTTTACATGCTCTTAATATAAAATATTTTATTAAATTACATTACAAGGATAGATATGCAAGGACTTACGTATAAGTATTATAGAAAAAATGGAACCAAAACAGTTTATATAATCCTGCACGGTGGAGGGGCAGTTGGGGTGGAGACCGATTTCATTTCATCTATATTTGATGCCATTGTAGCTACTAAAAATAGTGTCCTATGTTTTAATTTTCCGTACTGTGAGAGAGGAGAAGAGTCTTCGAGCGGACCAAAATTAAAAGAAGAGGTAGATGCACTCAAGCAGGTTGTCGATTTTGCTCATCTTGAAGGATTTTATAAAATTAAAATTGTTGCAAAATCGCTCGGTGGTATTATTGCTAGTTACTATCTTGAACAATATCCGGATAGTCAAATAGAACTTTCAATTCTTGGATACATCCCAGGAGAAATTAAGCAAAGAGCTATTTTGAATAACTTAAAGTTAGTTATTCAGGGGACAAATGATCGTTTTGCATCTCCAGTTGAAGTTAGAAAGATGGTCGGTGATCTAGCTGAAGTAGTTGAAATTGTAGATGCGGACCATAGTTATAGAAATAGCCAAAAGGAACCAATCTATCAAGAGATCGCTATTAAAGAGTTGATAAAGTGGATCAAATAGACGCATGGAGAAGTTAAAAGATATCTTAACTATTCGGTCTAAATAAGTTGCATAAATAGAAAATTATGTTATAATCTGAAAGCTATACAAATAAGTACCTTACAAAAGTCTAGTCTCTATTTTCTTTACTTCTGTGACGGATTATCTCTACTAATAAACTTTTCCTAGTAGGTATAATCAGTCGCAGAAGAAAAAGCTTCTTCTGCAAAAAATTTTTTGGCGGTATAAAGCCGCAGAAGGAGAAGATTATGAAGAAGAAAATGTTAGGCATAGTCATTGATTTAATAGAAAATCAAATTTATGATCATAATGAAATGGCTAAGGGTTACTTGTCAAGAAGATATAATGTCTTCTTTGATGATGACTCTGTTCTCAGCCTTTGGGAGCAGGGTGACACTAGTCCTTCCGGATGCGAGGCGTGTACCTACGGGTATTGGGCTTGGCACGAGAGTGTATATACAAAATTTAACTGGCAAATGCAGCCAATTGAAGTGAATGTTTTCGAAGCTCTTAGGGAGGATAAGGAAGCCGTCAAAGTTATCCTTAGTAACGGTGACCTGATTGCCTCAGCTGACAAATACGGCTCAGACGAGTATTATCCAGAAGGATTTGCTCAGGCAGGCTTTGAAGCTAGAAAGCCAAAGAAGCTTGCATGGTTTATTACTGATCTTGAAATCTTTAAGGAGCAGTATAGCCCAGTAGACGAGCCAGATTATTACGACCTTTCCTTAGCAGGGCAGCTTGCTGAGGATGAGGACGTTATTAAGTTTGAGGGGCAAGATGCTGCGGACCTCAGCCAGGCAATTGCTATTCTCGGAAAGGAGGCAGACTTTAGAAAAGTTGAAGAAAGCTTGGGTAGTGACGTGCACCTCATCGAGGTCAAGTGCGTAAACCAAACTCTTGTCTTTGAATAATTTTCATGCCCAGGGTAAAACCCCTGGGTCTTTTATTTTAAATAGGAAATTTAAATTATAATATATACATGACAACTCACTATATGAATCTTCAAACTCGCTATTTTAATTATATTAAGAGTGGCACCAAACGTATCGAGCTTCGACTTAATGATGAAAAGCGTAGGCAGCTTCAACTTGGCGATACGCTAGTTTTTATTAACTCCGAAGGGGAATCACTTTCAACTAAAATAACTGGCTTATTACACTATCAGGATTTTGCATCTCTATTTCAAGATTTTCCTATCGAACTTCTTTCAGATGCTTCAATGTCTAAAGCTGAACTATTAAACGTTCTTAACGAATTTTATCCAGCAGAAAAACAGCGTCATTACGGTGTTCTCGGAATCAGAATCGAACTGTAACTAGTGGTATAATAAGACCATGCCCTCATTTGAGTTACAGAGTAAATATGCCCCCACGGGTGACCAGCCGACTGCAATCCGGCAGCTTACTGATGGTCTTAAAAAAGGCATTCGCGAGCAGACCTTACTTGGCGTGACCGGTTCTGGTAAAACCTTCACTATGGCAAATATTATCCAGAATCTCCAGAAGCCAACTTTGATCTTGGCTCACAACAAGACTCTAGCGGCCCAGCTCTACTCTGAATTTAGAGAATTCTTCCCGAAAAACGAGGTACATTATTTTGTTTCTTATTTCGACTACTACCAGCCTGAAGCCTATATTGCTAGTACTGACACTTATATCGAAAAAGATTCGGCTATTAACGATGAGATTGACCGGTTGCGTCATGCTGCCACCGTCGCTCTGCTTACTCGTCCGGACACTATTATTGTGGCTTCGGTTTCTTGTATTTATGGTATCGGCTCTCCTGATCACTACGTCGAAATGTCACTCCCCTTGATTAAAAAACAGGGTATTTGGCAAATCATGGAACTTAGTGAGCTTGCTAAGGCTTCTCTCGGTCGTCTCCATTCGCCATCACTTGTTAATACTGCCACGCAAAGTGCAGGTTCTCTCAATCAAACTAATTTTATTATCTATCTTATTGCCATGCAGTATCACCGAAATGACCTCGCCTTCGAACGTGGTAATTTTCGGGTTAAAGGTGATACCATTGATCTCTTTCCTGCCTCTGGCGAAGTGGCCTATCGTTTTGAGTTCGATTTTGATAACCTAGAATCCGTTAAAATTATTGACCCGCTCACTGCTGAAGTTCTTGAAAAACCTGAACAGGTTCACATTTTCCCAAATACTCATTATGCAACTCCTCGTGATCAACTCTCTCGGGCTATTGATACAATTGAGGCTGAATTTGACAGTAGGCTAAAATATTTTGAGGCAGAACATAAATATCTGGAAGCGCAACGCTTGTCTCAGCGCACCAAGTATGACCTAGAAATGCTTAAAGAAACCGGTTTTGTTAAGGGGATTGAAAATTATTCAAGACATCTGGACGGACGTAAGGCTGGTGAGCCACCTGCCACCCTTCTCGATTTCTTTCCTGATGATTTTCTTTTGCTCGTCGATGAATCACATATGACCTTGCCTCAAGTAAGAGGTATGTATAACGGCGACCATGCCAGAAAGACTACTCTTGTCGACTATGGCTTCCGTCTGCCAAGTGCCCTAGATAACCGACCACTCACTTTTGATGAATTTGAAAAACATATCCACCGTGCAGTCTATGTTTCAGCCACGCCAGGTAAGTATGAGTTAGAAGTTTCTCCTGCTCCAGCCGAGCAGGTGATTCGCCCCACAGGTCTGCTCGATCCTGAAATTGAGGTTCGTCCCACGGATGGGCAAATTGATGATCTGATGGTAGAGATCGAAACCCGCATTCAAAAAAATCAGCGAGTCATTGTCACAACTCTCACCAAGCGTATGGCCGAGGATCTTTCAGATCATCTTAAGGATCATGGTATAAAAACTGCCTACATTCATTCCGAAATAGATACTTTGGAGCGAGGTGATATTTTAAGGGATTTGCGCACTGGTGTTTATGACGTTTTAGTAGGTATTAATCTTCTACGTGAAGGACTTGATCTTCCAGAGGTTTCACTAGTCGCTATCTTGGATGCAGATAAAGAAGGCTTCTTACGCTCTGAATCCGCCTTAATTCAAACCATTGGTCGTGCGGCTCGTCATGAAGAAGGCCACGTTATTATGTATGCTGATAATATTACCGAAAGTATGGAACGGGCCATCACCGAAACTGATCGTCGTCGCGATATTCAGATGAAATATAATCACGAACACAATATAATCCCACACAGTATCAAGAAGGAAATTTCTTTGGGGCTTCGTGCAATTATTCCAGAAAAGGCCAAAGAAAATAAATTGGACCTCAAAAAAGTTCCAAAATCAGAATTTAAGATCCTGGTTAAAGAATTGTCTGAGCAAATGCAGCTAGCCGCAGCCAATCTGGAGTATGAAAAAGCGGCAGAAATTCGTGATATGATTCAGCAGATTAAAGATGCTGAAGATGGCCAAAAATAAGAATCTGATTAATATTTAAAATCAATCACCAGCGATTTGTTGTGGTAAAATAGAAAAAATATAGTTCTATCTAAGGAGGTAAATGACAAAAGCAGAAACTATTCTTGCCGTTGAAAAAGTCACGAAGACTTTTGGTAAGGGAGCCAGCCTCACGAAGGCTGTCGATAATCTATCTTTTAAAGTCAAAAAGGGTGAGTTTCTTGCCATTATGGGTGCCTCTGGGTCTGGTAAGAGTACTACTCTAAACTTAATCTCAACGATTGATCGCCCAACTGAGGGAAAGATCCTGGTCGATGATACTGATATTACAAAACTAAAAGGCGAGAAGCTCAATGCCTTTAGGCGTGAATCTCTCGGATTTATCTTCCAGGATTTTAATCTACTAGATAATCTAACCGCCTATGAAAACATTGCTCTTGCACTCTCAATCCAGAATGTCAAAGCAAAAGAAATTGATGAGCGTGTAAAAGCGGTCGCTAAGAATCTTGATATTGAGAAGATTCTCGACAAGTTTCCATACCAGCTTTCTGGTGGCCAAAAACAGCGTGTTGCTTCTGCTCGTGCCATTGTCACCAATCCAAAACTTGTCCTAGCCGACGAGCCAACCGGTGCTCTTGACTCAAAATCTTCAAAGTTATTACTCGAACGCTTTGACTACCTTAATCAGGAACTTGAAGCAACCATTATCATGGTAACTCACGATGCCTTCTCGGCTAGCTTTGCTTCACGTATCATCTTTATCAAAGACGGTAAAATCTATAACGAAATTCATCGTGACAACAAAACACGCAAAGAGTTCTTTGACGAAATTATTCGGGTAATGGCCACACTTGGTGGAGGCGACTCTGATGTTATTTAAACTTTCATTTCGAAATATCACGCGTAGCGTCAAGGATTATGCGATTTATTTCTTCACGTTAGTACTCGGCGTTACTCTCTTTTATGTCTTCAATTCAGTCGGATCTCAAGCAGCAGTCCTCGAACTTAATAATGCCAAAAAGTTGATCGTCGAGTTACTTAGTAAAATCCTTTCTGGCATGAGTATTCTTGTGGTGGCTATTCTTGGCGCCCTGATTATCTATGCCTCGCGTTTCTTAATTAAGCGTCGCAACAAAGAATTTGCCATCTATCTAACCTTAGGAATGAGTAAACGTAAAATCTCACGTCTCCTCTTCTTCGAAACTCTGATGATTGGCATTATTTCACTCGCCGTTGGTCTCCTCGTCGGCATCGGTGCTTCTCAGCTGATTAGTATTCTCATCGGACGCTTGTTTGAGGCTGATATGAGTAAATTTCAATTCGTATTTTCCGAAAAAGCTTTCTTTGACACCATTCTCTATTTTGGCCTCATCTATCTCGTTGTTATCGTATTTAATACGATAATCGTTGGTCGTCTTAAGATTATTGATCTCCTCCATGGTAGTAAGAAATCTGAAAAGGCATTTTTAAAGAACCCGCTACTCCGTGCTATTGTTTTTGTTCTTGCTGGTTTTGGTCTAAGCTATGCCTACTGGTGGGTTACAAATGATAAAGTTTCAATGATGGACCGTATAAATAATCTCCTCTGGCCAGTTGCAATTGGTGTGATTACGACTTTTCTGCTTTTCTGGTCATTTTCAGGTTTAATCATGGAGATCCTCACCAGGAGCAAAAGATTCTATTATCGCGGCCTCAATTCTTTTATCTTTCGTCAAGTCTCCAGTAAGATTAATACCGCTGTGGTTTCCATGTCCCTAATTAGTCTTCTCCTCTTTTTGACTATCAGTATCCTTTCACTCTGTTTTTCAATTAATGAATCTATGAAAAAAGAGTTAGCTTATAATACTCCAGTTGATGCCTTCATTGAGCTTACCGATTATCAAGCCGTCTTTGGTCCAAATCGCCCTGGATACATACCTTCGGTTGACAGTAGTGACCAAGACTGGAATTCACAGGTTAAAGAGTCACAAAAGTACATGCAAAAGTCTATCTATCAAAGATTAACTGAGAAAGATAAGGATATTGCTAAAAGCATTAAGGAGCATCTTGAAATTAATGTCTATGCCGACCATACTCTTACTTTTAAACAGGCTCTCCAAGCTGAGTACCTCACTGGTTTAGTGGGTGAGTTTATGTCAAAAACTGCGGTACCAATACTTCGTGTTTCTGACTATAATAAAATAGCAAAACTCTATCATCGTGAAGAAATCTCTCTGGCTGACAATCAATATCAAATCCTTGCAGACTATAAACCTATGAGTGATTCTATTGATAAGTCGTTAGCATCAGGTTTTCAGATTAATTATCGAGGACAGGCTCTAAGCCCAGCCTCAAAAAAACACGTCGAAGGTTTTGTGAATTCATCTGGTATGAAATCTAATACCGGCATTCTAATTGTGCCGGATAAAATCGCTACCGACCAGGCCATTGGTAGTCGTGTTTTACTGGTAAACTATAATACAAGTGCGGATCATACTGCCCAACAAATCGATAATGACATACGTAGAGTCTATGATCTTGGTAATCTATCAATTGAAGTTCATACTACGGATGAGGCTTTACAGAAAACAAAAGAGAAGAGTAAAGCAGAAGAGCAGCGTCCAAGCGGTGTCTCCTTTAGTTATATGACTAAAATCCTTATTTATACTTCCTCAATTGGCCTGCAGGCCATCGCTACCTTTGTCGGTTTTTATCTTGGTATTATCTTCTTGATTTCTTCTGCCGCAATTCTTGCCCTCAAACAGCTTTCCGAGTCATCTGATAATATTGAAAAATACGCTGCATTGCGACGCCTCGGTGCCAGTAATAAAATGCTGAATCATGCTCTCTTTATTCAAATCGCCATCTTCTTCGTCTTCCCGCTTCTTGTCGGTATTCTCCATTCTGTCTTCGGTATTAAATTTGCCTCCAGCATCATCGAAGTATTCGGTTCCGGTGGATTGCTCGCTTCAATCCCAATCACCGCTTCCATGCTCATTCTGATTTACGGTGGCTACTTCCTCTTAACTTACCTCAGTAGTAAACGTATTATTTCGGAAAAGCAATTACGCCGCGACTAGTACAGTTATCAATAATGTCCGAGCAAATGCAGCTTGCCGCAGCTAATCTTGAGTATGAAAAAGCGACAGAAGTTCGTGATATGATAGAAAAATCCGAAACGTAGAAGAAAAAAGGAAGAGCTAATGTTTAAAATTTTAATTATTGAGGATGATAAAGGTATCAGGGAAGGACTTTCGGAGCTTTTACTAACCTCAAATTACGTGCCTTTGGTTTTGGATATGAACAATATCTCGGTGGAAAAGATTCAAGAACTTTTGCCAGACCTTATTCTGCTGGATATTAATTTGCCAGGTATTAATGGTCGTGATTTTGTGCGTGAAATTAGAAAAGTTCTTAATACACCAGTTATTATGGTTACTAGTCGTAATACCGAAATGGATGAAGCGCTTGCTATTAGTTATGGTGCGGATGATTTTATTGCTAAACCCTACAACCCTACAATCTTATTGCTCCGTATTGCGGCAATTTTAAGACGATCGAACCTTGCTTCAGAAATTAAAACTTATCGAAACCTACAAATCGATCTTAAGAAAGGTACCATCTCTTCAACAAAAAGCAATAGTAAAGCTATTGAACTTACAAAAAATGAGCTCCTAATCTTTCGTACTCTTTTGTATAATCAAGAACGCATCGTTTCACGTAATGAACTGATGACAGAGCTTTGGGATAACTGCGAATATATTAACGATAATGCGCTTACTGTCAATATTAGTAGACTTCGTGACAAATTAGAGAAGTTAGGTGAAACGTCAACTATTGAAACTAGAAAGGGTCTAGGCTACATCCTTGCCAAATAGCTATGAAATTTAGGGAATACATCGCGGATAATCTGAATATTCTTCTAGCTAATCTTTTTGCAATTGTTCTAACCGAATATCTTCTTTGTGTATTTTCAACCTCTCTTGAATTCAATATCTTTATTATTTTCATTAATCTCTCTACTTTTATTATTTGTTTCCTCCATGCCTATTTTAGGAAAGCGCGTTTTTATAAAAAAATTCATCAAGGAATTGATGCTCTCGATCAAAAGATCTTGGTACATGAACTAATCGACCCGATAACCAACGAAGAAAAACTCCTTCATCAGGAGATCTCCGAACTCAATCGTTATATGATTGACCAAATTAATCAATATAAAATCAAATTTGAAGATTTTAAAGAATATCTTGAGCTTTGGGTCCACGAGGTAAAATTGCCTATCTCTGCTCTTCGGTTAAACCTCACTCAAACAAAATATAAAAATAACCAATTAATTCTTTCGGAAATAGATCGACTGGACGACTATGTCAATCAGATTTTGTATCTAGTTAGGTCGGAGCACGTAGAAAAAGATTACCAAATTTCAGAATCCAGCCTTTCGGAGATTATTAAGCGTGTTGCTCTTAAAAATCAGAGTGCCCTTATAAACAGTAGGATTGACTTTCAAGTTGAGAATGTAGATAAAATAATTGAAACCGACCCAAAGTGGTTGGAGTTCATTTTAAATCAAATTATCGCCAACAGTATAAAATATCGCAAAAAGAAATCACCTCAAATTAAGGTTTACAGCGAGGAAACCTCAAGGGCACTTGTTTTACATGTATATGATAATGGTATTGGTATTCCAACCTCTGATCAATCTCGCGTCTTTCAAAAGGCTTTTACTGGACAAAATGGTCGTCCCTATGATTTTGATAAGACTAAAATAAACCTCATGGCAGATACTAGTGGTAGTAAGAGTACTGGTATGGGGTTGTATATCGTTAAAAAGTTGATTGATAAATTAGGGCATCGAATTTTAATCAGTTCGACTGAATATCAATATACGGATATTATGATAGTTTTTGCCAAAAATGATTATTACAAAAATGTAAGAAACTGTAATATTAAAAGCACGACAGAGTAATTGAAATTCTATAAACTTGAGATAACAAGAACTTCTTGTTGGAAAGGAAAAAATGAAAGAATTACTAAAAATTGAGAAAATCGAGAAGTATTACGGGAACCGTTCAAGCATCACGAAGGCGGTTGACAATATTTCTTTCGAGGTGGATAGTGGTGAGTTTGTAGCTATTATGGGTGCAAGTGGTTCTGGTAAGACCACACTTTTGAACCTTATCTCCACCATTGACAAAGTCACCTTTGGACATATTTATGTAGCGGGTACCGATATTACGAAACTCAAGGGGAACGCACTTAATCGCTTTCGAAGGGAAGAGCTCGGATTTATTTTTCAGGATTTCAATCTACTTGATAATCTTACTGCCTACGAAAATATTGCACTTGCTCTTTCTATTCAAAACACTAAAGCCGTTGATATTGAACCACGTGTTAAAAAGGTTGCCACCGATTTGGATATTCAGAATATCTTGCAAAAATATCCGTATCAGCTCTCTGGTGGACAAAAACAGCGTGTGGCATCAGCCCGTGCCATTATTACTGATCCAAAACTAGTTCTAGCTGATGAGCCAACCGGTGCACTCGATTCAAAATCTTCTAGAATGCTACTTGAACGTTTTGACTACTTAAATCAAGAGCTCGGTGCCACTATTCTGATGGTCACCCACGACGCTTTCACGGCAAGCTATTCTTCTAGGGTAATTTTTATCAAAGATGGCAAGATTTTTAATGAAATTAATCGTGGTAAGAATTCACGAAAGGAATTTTTTGACAAAATTATCAATGTCATGACGTTATTAGGCGGAGACCTTAACGATGCTCTTTAAATTATCTTTTCGAAATATTATTCGTAGTATGAAGGACTACGCCATCTATTTCTTTACTCTCGTCCTCGGCGTTGTTATTTTTTATGTCTTTAATGCTATCGGTACGCAAACATCCATGATGGAATTAGGCAGCTCCACTAAAGATGTAGTTAAACTCCTTGTAAATGTTTTGTCAGGCGTAAGTTTAGTTGTTGCTGGTATTCTTGGCTATCTAATTATTTATGCTTCAAGATTTCTCATTAAACGGCGTAATAAAGAGTTCTCTATTTATCTCACTCTCGGTATGAGTAAACGCAAAATATCTCTACTACTTTTTCTTGAGACTCTCTTTATTGGGTTGCTCTCTCTAGTTGCTGGCCTCTCTCTCGGCGTTATTTTGTCACAGCTAATGAGTGTAATGGTCGCCAATTTATTTGAGGCCGATATGTCAAAATTTCAATTTGTCTTTTCCAGTGAAGCCTGTCTAAAAACTATTGCTTATTTTGGAATAATTTATCTTCTGGTGATTGCCTTCAATACTGTCATGATCAATAAGCTTAAGATAATTGATCTAATCCAGGCTAGTCGTAAGTCCGAAAAGGTTCGCCTAAAAAATCCTATCATCTGTACAGTTATCTTCTTTCTTTCTGCTACGATTCTAGGCATTGCCTACTACCAAGTTACCGTCAATTATCTCAAGGTTCTCTCAGAAATCGCACTATTTTGGCAAGTAATTGGTGCTGGAGTCATCGCAACTTTCTTGCTTTACTGGTCATTATCAGGACTCATCATGAAGCTCATTGCAACACGCAAAAAACTCTACTATAAAGACTTAAATAGTTTTACATTCAAGCAAATTAGTAGCAAGATTAATACTACCGTTGCTTCAATGAGTATTATCTGTCTCATGCTCTTCATTACTATCTGTACTTTGTCTAGCTGTTTATCTATCCGTGAAACTTCCAAAAAACAGCTTAAATCTGCCACTCCCGTCGATATTGTTGTTTCATATCGAAATAATGATAATTCAAAATGGGAAGAATCTGGTTCCGAAGAAGAGAAAGACAGTCCAGCCG
>CAUQIL010000007.1:0-15432 GCA_963518195.1 uncultured Candidatus Saccharibacteria bacterium
ATGCCTTCACGAAGATGCTGCATATTCTCAAGATGTTGCATCCAGAGTGCGTCGAGCACCTTGAGGTAGACTTCGCGTTCAATGCGACGCATAACATCTGACCCAAAATCTAATTCTTGAGAAGCGTAAGCCTCGCTGACTGCCGTAAGGGCAAGCTTGGCACGATCTGCAGGCTTGCGCATTTGACCAATTGTTTCGACAAGTTCTGGGTCAATATTGAATACTTGGAGGAAATTCTGTTTAAATTTCTTGTTAACGCGAGAACTCTCGATGGTGAGATCTTCGGTAGCCTCTTTCATGAGACGCTTGATTTCTTGGGAAATATTTTCTCCTTCAAGAATTTTACGACGCATAAGATAGACGACTCGACGATGGCGATTAATAACATTGTCGTATTGAACGACGTTTTTACGAGAATCAAAGTTAAAACCTTCAATGCGACGTTGTGCGGCTTCTAGATTACGTGTAACTGCGCGATTCTGGATTGGAGTGTCTTCGTCAAGACCAACATAGCGAAGGATGTTACCAAGCTGCATGCCTTGGAAGATACGCATGAGATCGTCTTCGCAAGAGACGAAGAATTGAGTGATGCCAGGATCTCCCTGACGACCACCACGACCGCGGAGCTGATTATCAACACGGCGTGAATCATGTCTTTCAGAACCAATCACGACAAGACCACCCATTTTCTTGACTTCATCAGAAAGTTTGATGTCTGTACCGCGTCCAGCCATATTGGTGGCAAGGGTGATTGCTCCCTTTTCACCGGCCTTCGCAATAATAGCAGCCTCACGTTCGTTATTTTTGGCGTTCAATATTTCATACTTTAATCCAACTTCATCGAGATGTTTGGCGATTAATTCGTTTTTAACGATACTTGCGGAGCCTACGAGGATAGGTAAACCTTTGGCGTGATATTCCTGAATTGCGTTAATGATGGCGCGGATTTTTCCAGCTTCAGTGCGGAAGATTAGATCATCTTTATCGATACGGATAATAGGTCGGTTTGGTGGAATTTGAATAACATCAAGAGCATAAATTTGCTGGAACTCTTCAGCTTCGGTAAAGGCAGTACCGGTCATGCCGGAAAGCTTACGATAGAGACGGAAGAAGTTCTGGAAGGAGATGGTGGCGAGGGTCATTGACTCTTCTTTGACAACTACACCTTCTTTAGCTTCGATTGCCTGGTGAAGGCCTTCATTGTAGCGGCGGCCATGCATGAGACGACCAGTGTGTTCGTCAACGATGATTACTTCACCTGAGTTGGTCACGACATAGTCGCGATCACGATTAAAGACAACTTGGGCGCGAAGAGCTTGATCGAGATGATAGACAAGACGAGAGTTTTCGGCCGAATAAAGATTTTCGACACCAAGCAAACGTTGGACTTTTTCGATTCCCTGGTCTGTGAGGGTGACGGATTTGTGCTTTTCATCAAGTACATAGTCTGCGGAGTCGAGTTTAGTGACGACTTTTGCAAATTGGTAATAGGAGTCTGGATTATCGCCTGCAGGAGCAGAAATAATGAGAGGGGTGCGAGCCTCATCGATGAGAATGGAGTCAACCTCATCGACAATGGCAAAGTTTAGTTCACGTTGCCTGAGGAAATCAACCTCGTTGACCATGTTATCGCGTAGGTAATCAAAGCCAAATTCGTTATTGGTACCATAAGTAACATCAGCGGCATAAGCTTCTTTTCTTGTACAAGGTTTGAGGTGCTGCATGCGTTCGTCATCGTGGTCTTCGTTGATGTATTCTGGATCATAAATGAAGCTGGCGTCGGCAATAATTACGCCGATACTAAGTCCAAGAAAGTGATAGACTGGAGCGTTCCAACCGGCATCACGTTGTGCGAGGTAGTCATTAACGGTAACTACGTGAACACCGCGTCCGGTTAAAGCATTAAGATAGGATGGGAGAAGTGCCACAAGGGTCTTACCTTCACCGGTTTTCATTTCAGCTACATTACCTTCATGAAGTGCGATACCGCCGATAAGTTGAACATCAAAATGGCGCATACCGAGAACGCGGAAAGTGGATTCGCGAACAAGAGCGAAGGCGTCAGGTAAGAGTTGGTCAAGAACTTTGTCCTCTTCCTTGCTTAGAGATGTTGGTTGATTTTGACTATGATTCTTTGATTTTTGGGATTTTTCAGTTGTTTTAGCTTGTTTAGCAAGGGCAACTTTAGCTTCAGCTTTTTTGCGAAGATTTAGTAGCCGCTCTTTTAGGATATTGGTCTGTTCTTGTAGTTCCTGGTCAGACATAGCTTGGTATTTTGGCTCAAGCTTATTAATACCCTGCACAATTTTTTTCATGCGCTTAAGATTTCGTTTTTCAGGATCGCCAAAAACTCCTTGGAGTACACGAGTGGTTAGGGTCTTATCAGCCAATTTGTCGGTTGGCTTCTTTTCTTTTTTTACTTTTTTCGACATAGTCAGTCAAAACCTCCAAAAACAGTATTATATTATGAATGTATTTTATCATAAAAACTGCATGAATTAATGATCCATGCAGTTTTAAATGATATTTTCTTGATTAGTCCTTACTTTTCGCGACGAAAGAGGCGAAGGATAGGATTTTTACGTAGGTGTGGATTGGTCTCAATTTTATAGCGACGAATTTGACCGGTTAATTTTGCTTCAAGAATATCAATACCGGCAAAAACATTTGAACACTCATCCTTGGCTGCAATAACCTTTCCACCTGGAATCTCCATTGCTACAGAAATTTCATATTTGTTACCGTGTGAACGATTTACTTCGGTGACAACAATCTTAGCAATGACATCTTTTTTGCTACCACGTGGAAGATAGCGATCTAATTTACCAATGCGCTTGGTGGCGTATTTTTGAAAGCTTTCTTCAACTTTATAATTACTGCCGCTAATATCAATTTTTTCAATCATATATACTCCTTTCGCTTATTTTACCATATCAAGTAATGATTAATTGATTTATAACTCGTCAACACCCAGATATGGTTTAAGGACAGCAGGTACTTTGAGTTTGCCATCTTTCTCAGCAAAGTTTTCGATGACGGCCACCATGGTGCGGGCAAGAGAAATGGCAGTACCGTTGAGGGTGTGAAGGGTTTCAATGGTACCATCTTTGCGTCGTACACGAATATTAAGACCTTTGGCTTGGAAATCAGTACAGTTTGAACAGCTGGTGAGTTCGCGATATTTTTGATCAACTGGTGACCAGTATTCGATGTCGTATTTCTTAGCGGCGGGTGCCCCGAGGTCTCCGGCGGCAATATTGATGATGTGATATGGGATACCTAGTTCTTGCCAAATCTCTTCTTCGATAGCACGAATTTTTTCGTGAATTTCCTTACTTTGTTCAGGGAGACAGAAGGAATACATCTCTAATTTATTGAATTGATGAACCCGGAAGAGGCCACGTGTATGTTTGCCGTAGGTGCCGGCCTCTTTACGGAAACAGGCAGAAAAACCAGCATAGAAAAGCGGCAGCTTGTCTTCGTCGATGATTTCATCCATGTGATAGCCAGTAATTGGCATTTCGGCGGTGGCAATCATGGCAAGATCTTCGCCTTCGATATAATATTCGTCGCTCTGTTCAGAGCTTCTTGGAGCAAAGCCAGTGCCTTCGAGGACTCGAGAATTGACCATGTCTGGAACGTCCATTAAAGTGAAACCGTGTTCGGTGACTTTTTTAATACCGAATTGAATTAAGGCGTTTTCAAGTAAAGCTAGGCCGCCTTTGATGTAGTAGAATTTGGCACCAGCAACCTTAGCGCCGCGTTCAAAATCAACCCAGTCTCTTGAGGTGGCGTAATCTAGGTGATCAACACCTTCGGCTTTTTGCTCACCCCATTTTGCGACCTCAACACTTGCGCTTTCATCCCCTAGTGGAACATCATCGAAGATAATATTTGGTACGGCTTTGAGAAGGTTTCTAAAATTTGTCTCTTCATCGTTTAATTTTGCCTCTAAGGTTGCAATTTGTTCCTTAAGGACTTTACCACGATTGATTTGTTCTTCAGTGGGTTTGCCACCTTTCATGGACTCTGTATTCTGGTTGCGTTCTTTACGAAGGGATTCTACTTCTTGGAGGGTGGATTTTCTTTGATCATCAAGAGCAAACAATTTATCGAGGTCAATATTTTTGTACATTTTTTCGTTGATAGAATGTTGTACTAATTCGCGATTGGCTCTAATGAAATTAATATCTAACATTTTTACCTCTTTTCTTTTAGGTTATCAGTTAATTGTCGGTTTTGCGTTTAATGATCGGGAATGGTACGGCCTCGCGGCCGGAGACACCTTCAAGTAGCCAGAAGTTGCGTTCTGAATTACCCCATCCACAAGCAGGTGGCATACCGTATTCGAGCATTTCAACAAAGTCCATATCAAGCATTTGAGCTTCATCATCGCCAGAATCACGCATGGCCTGCTGTTCTTCAAAGCGAGCAAGCTGATCGATTGGATCATTGAGCTCGGAATAGCCATTCCCCATTTCAGTACCAGCAATTACTGGATGGAATCGTTCGGTAACAAGAGGATTTTCTGGAGAAATCTTTGCTAGTGGTGAAAGACTGAGGGGCTCTTCGATTAGCCAGAATGGTCCGCCGGATTCTTTACGAATTAATTTCCAGAGATTATCGATGAGGCGTGAGTCAGCTTGGTTTGGTTTTACCTCAACATTATTAGCTTTGAGGATTTGCACGATTTTAGCACGATCTGGATTAAAGACGTTGATATCAAAATGCTGTTTGATGAGATCAGCGTATTTAATGCGTGGCCATTTTTGGGAGAGGTCGATATCAAAACCGCCGACAGTAAATTGTAATTTACCCCAGGTTTTCATGGCAACATATTTAATCATCTCTTCATAAAAGTCCATGCCGTCTCGGTAATCTTCGAAGGCAGCATAAGATTCGAAGGCGATATGTTCAGGGAGGTGTTCGTCGTCAACACCCTCATTACGGAAGCGAGGGCCAATATCGTAAACTTTTTCAAAACCAGCACCAAGTAGGCGTTTTAGAGGGAGTTCTTGTGAGATGCGTAGGTAGAAATCTTCATCTAGGGCATCCATGTGTGTGACAAAGGGTGCGGCGTCAGCTCCACCAGTGGTGTGTTCAAGAATTGGGGTGTTAATCTCAATGAATCCGTGCTCATTCATGAAATCACGGGTGGCTTGCCAAAAACGACTACGACGAACGAGGCGTTCTCGCACTTCGGGATTTACGTTCATATCAACATAGCGTCGACGGTAACGCTCTTCTTTATTAGTGAAGCCATCGCGGCCAGGTAATGGGCGGAGAGCCTTAGTTAGGAGACGAACTGCGTCGGTGAAAACGGAGATTTCACCAGTTTGAGACTTACCAACAAGTCCAGTTGCCTCGATAAAATCACCGAGATCGAGGAGTTTAAGAGTTTTAACGGAGAGTAGGCCCTCTTTTACCTCGTCAGATTGTTTCATGAAGAGCTGAATCTCGCCGAAATAATCGCGGATTTTCACAAAAGCTAGCTTACCGAAGCTTCGGATGGCGATAATACGGCCAGCAATGGTTACTTCTTTTTGATCAAGAGATTCAAAGTTCTCTAAGATTTCAGAAATTTTGGTGTCACGGTTTGAATGTGCTGGATACGGATCGATACCGAGATCTTTGATCTCAGATAGTTTACGTAAACGCTCATCCCTGTAGTCGCTAATTGTTGTCATATATTAATTATACCATGTCTCTGTTCTGTCTCTAGAACAGCTTAATTTAATAAAGGTGACTAAATTTTCATAATTTCGGCTTCTTTAGTCTTGAAGAGTTCATCAATCTTGCCTGAGAAATTTTTGATTAGCTCATCGATTTCTTTTTCGCCGCGTTTCTTGACGTCTTCAGAGAGATCTTCGGCGGATTTTAATTCTTTTCTAGCATCATCACGTACTTTGCGAAGAGCTACTTTGGCTTCCTCAACTTTGGCTGAAGCAGATTTTACAATTTCCTTCCTACGTTCTTCAGTGAGTGGTGGAACTGGTACGCGAACTACACGGCCATCATCTGCTGGGTTAAGGCCTAATGTTTGATCGGCGCGAATGGCTGAGGCAATGGCCTGAATGGTTGATGGATCAAATGGTGTAATAAGGAGCATCGTAGCATCACCAGCGGTGACATTGGCTACCTGATTTAGTGGCATATATTGACCGTAGGCTTCGACCTTAACACTACCTAGCATGTCTGGGTGGGCGCGCCCGGTACGAACTTTTTGCATTTCTGACTTAAAACGCTCGATGATGGCTTCCATGGCTTGTTGGTATTCAATATGATCAAACATAATTTTCCTTTATTTTTCTTATTTCTATAATATCACAGGGGAGACTAATCTCGTAGCAGCTGCTTAAATTCTTCTATGGAGAGAATTTTGGTTTCACTGGTTCGGCGATTAGTGATTTCAACTGAGTTATTTTCAAGCGTTTTATTTGAAACTACAACGCGATAAGGGATACCCATAAGCTCTGCATCAGCAAATTTTTCACCTGGGCGGAGCTTGCGATCGTCGAGAAGAATACTGCTAGAGTATTCTTTATGAAGATTATTGGCAAAATCTTCTCCTTGATCACCAATACCAATTAAATAATATTTGAAAGGTGCAATATTTTCTGGCCAGATAAGTCCTTTGTCGTCGGCGAATTTCTCAGCAATTACGCCCATGACGCGTGAAACACCGATGCCGTAGCTTCCCATAAAGACGGTCTTCTTGATGCCGTCTTGGTTGTCAAACTTTAGACTGATAGGTTCGGAGAATTTATAGCGTAAGGTGAAAATATTTCCAACCTCTGCTGCGGTGGTGGCAGTAAGATCTTCGCGCTTAACGCCTAGATCATTTAAAACTTCGTCGTTCATAACCTCTTCGTTAATGGCAAGAGTTTTGTCCTGATTGAGATAAATAGTGTCTTCACCGACTGGGAGAACGGTCTGATATTCATGGCTATATTTAGCAAAGGCGCCGCCGGAAGCATAGGTTTTGTAGGTGCAGTCACCGAGTCCAAGTCGTGTATAGATCCTCATATAAGCTTGGTCGACTTGGTCATAAAATTTCTGATGCTCAGTTTCATCAACGCTAAAACTGTAGAGATCTTTCATGAGAAACTCGCGGGTACGTAAAATACCGGATTTAGCGCGTAACTCGTTTCGATACTTAATTTGGAACTGGTAGACGTAGACCGGAAGATCCTTATAGGATGAAATAAACTTAGTCATCAGATTGGTAATCGGTTCTTCGTGAGTTGGGGCAAGGCCTAATTCCCCTCCGGCGTTGAGTTTGGTTTTAAACCAGACGTCAATGACTTGATCGCTCCAACGCTTTGTTTTAACCCATGGTTCAGGGTTTTGCAAGGCGGTCATTTGAAACTCTTGACAGCCCAAACTGTTTAATTCTTCACGAATAATATTTTGAATTTTATTTAAGGTAATGAGACCCAAGGGGAGAAAATCGTAAACTCCTGCCATTTCTTTGTGAATATAACCTGCGCGAATCAGCAACTGAGCGTTGCGGGCAGTCTCTTCCTTTCCTACTTCGCGGAAGGTTTTGATAAAAGATTGACTTAATTTCATTTTTTCTCACCTTTCTCTTAAATATCAATGGGTTGATTATAGCATAGAGCTTGACTTTTATAATACTTACGTGTATTTTATTAAGCATGAAAAAAATAGTAAACTTGACTAAAGACGGTAAGGCAGAGCTTGAAAAAGAGCTAAAGAGATTAATTGCCGAACGTCCTGTGGTTGCTGATCGCTTAGCTTACGCTAGGTCGTTTGGTGACTTAAAAGAAAATCAAGAGTATACAGACGCTAGCGACGAACAGCGACAGAACGAGACAAGAATTTTGGAAATTGAAGATATTTTAAAGAGTGCCAAAATTATTGAGGCTGGAAGCTTTGAAAAAGTAGCTGTGGGAGCAAAAGTAAAAATCAAAATTCTAGGTAAAGAACATGAATATACTGTTGTCGGTGAAGTTGAGGCTGATCCGCTCAATGGTAGGATTTCAGATATTTCACCTATTGGTAAAGCCTTAATGGGCAAAAAAGTTGGTGATAAATATACATTACCAAATGGTAATGAGGGTGAAATCCTAGCTATCTCCTAATTCTTTAAAAAAATAACGCAGAAGGCGTTATTTTTTATTATTAGAAGATATTTTTAAAGAACTAGAAGCCCAGAACATACATAAAATAAAAGGCAAGACCATTTTTTATCATATGTAAGAGAATACTGGCGTAAATAGTGCCGGTGAATTCACGGAGTCCACAGAGAAATAGGCTGAGGGCAAAAACGTTTACTCCAACATTCCATTGACCATGCATGACGCCAAAAAGGATAGAAACGATTAAGATAGCCGGGACAAGGCTAACTTTTTTTCGGATTTTGCCATAGAGCCAACCGCGGAAGATAAGCTCTTCAAAGATAGGGGCGAGAATAACAAGTGAGATGAAGGCAAAAATACGATCAAAACCGACTAGATAACGTGAAAAACCAACATCTTGGACTTGATTAACTTGAAACCAGGGGAAGTTTTTGAATAAATCTAGAATTAAGCCGGAGACGATGATGTAAAGAAAGAAAGAAAGGAGACTGAGCAAGATATCGAGAGACGTGGGGAGATCGATGAGGCCGAGAGTTTTTTTATCAGTTTTCCATAGATTAATCAATTTTTGAACCCAGTTTAATTTTTTCTTTGGATCGTGGTTTTTTAAAACTCGCGAAGGAAGAAGAGCTAAGATGATAAAAGCCAGAATATAGGCAAGTGCCGTGTAAAGGGTGGTGATAACAGGGGTCTTAAAGGCATCGTATCCTAGCGTGTAAATTATTGTGTAGCCGACAATGATTTCGCCAAGAAAAGAAATCGAAAAGGTGGAGGCGAGATAGTAGATGATTAGGGGTAAATTTTTGGCTTGATTGAAAAAACTCTGCAATCCTTTTTCTTTTCGAGGCTTTAGTGAAATAGATGATTGCATAGAACTCCTATTTGGCAATTTTAATAATATCAAGAATGGTAATTAAAAGACTAAGTGCAATTAAGGCTAAGAAAGCGCGTCCGACGATTTTTTCCTCAGTCTGTTTTTTAAGTTTTTTACCACGTAACTTGAAGAGCCCGATTAAGAACCAACGTCCACCATCGAGAGCTGGGATTGGAAGAACATTCATACAGGCAAGAGAAATGGAAATCACGGCGGCTAAGAAGGCGAGATTGGTGGGGCCGGCACTTGTGAAGGCTGGAAAGAGTACGCCGATAATGCCAACAGGACCAGAAACTGAATCCCCAACTTTACTGATTTGCTTTTTTCCTTCTTCTTTGGTTTGATTATTGGTACTAAATTGACTGGCTACGCCTTGGAAAATATTCTTGATGAGCTCACCAAAGCCTTCGAAAGTTTTGGCGGTAATTTGAGCGGTTGTACCAATACCAACAAGTGGGGCTGACCAAGTGTAGCGGGTTTTAGCTTCTGTAAAATTGGGTTCTAAGGCAATGCCGAGGGCTGGTTGATTATTTTCGCCGGAGCCAAGATTAGCGGTGACAGTATATTCTTGCTCGGAATCAAGATTCTTTAAGTGGTAAATAACGGTTTGGTTTTTGTGGGAGTTATTAAAGTCTATTACCGATTGGGAGTTGGTGGGTTGAATTTTCTGATCGCTGTTTTGTTCAGATATACTAAGGATCCGGGAATTTTTCTTAATGCCAGCTTTTTCGGCGGGAGAATTTTCAAGCACTTTTGAGATGATGACAGGCTGAGTAGTTCTTTTTGCGTCGCTTTGAATTGAAAATTGGTTAGGTAGAAATTCTGGCATACCAGTCCAGGCTAGGATAGTGAAGATAACAATAGCCGTTAGCCAGTTCATGACTACACCACCGAAGAGAATTTGTGTTTTTTGCCAAAAATTAGTGGCGCCAAAGGTTCCCTTCTTAGTGTCGGCTGCAGATTCGCCGTCCATGGCACAAAAGCCACCGATTGGGAGATAGTTGAGGCTAAAGATTAAATATTTTTGAGGAGTTTGATATTCAGCCTTTGGAAATGGGAGCCAATAGTATTTTTCTTTACTACTAGTTTTGGCGTTCTTAATTTTTGCTAGTCTTTTTTGTAGTTTCGTTTGATTTAGCTGCTTTTTTCCTTCCTCTGAGAGATTTTCGAGATAATTTTCGACCTGGCTGGCTGGAATATGGATCCAGGCAATGGTGCGTGGAGGAAAACCAATGCCAAATTCGTTAACCTTGACGCCATTTTTCTTGGCGGTGAGAAAATGTCCCAGTTCATGAAGGACAACAAGAGTAGTTAATACGATAAATCCAATCAAAATCCCAAAAAATATATTCATAAGTAATATATTACCATAACTCGGGTAGAAGATAAAAAAAATAAACCCCGTAGGGTTTATTTTTTTAGAGTTGACTATTCGTTTACGCCAAGCTCGATGCGTTTGAACTGACGAATGGTGATATTTTCACCAGTCTTAGCGATCATCTCTTTAATGAACTCTGCAACAGTTTTTGAGTCATCAAGGATGTATGGCTGAAGCATAAGAACCTTATCAGCGAAAGCTTTCTTGATTTGACCTTCGATGATCTGATCCTTCATGTTTTCTGGACCCTTGAAGTTTGCTTCGAATTCAGCAGCTTTTTCGTTGTAGGCAGCTTCTGGGATGTCAGCTTCGGAAACGTAAAGTGGATTCATAGAAGCAATCTGCATGGCTATTTTATGAGCAAGCTCTTTAAATTCTTCGGTGTTAGCAACAAAGCTGGTTTCGCAGTTGACTTCGACGATGGCGCCAAGACGGTTGTCATGAATGTAGGAAGAAACGATACCTTCGCGAGTTTCGCGGTCGCCACGTTTTTCGGCTTTGGTAAGGCCTTTTTCACGCATGGCTTTAAGGGCTTTGTCAAAGTCGCCGTCGGCTTCGACAAGAGCTTTTTTAGCGTCAGTTAGACCAACGCCAGATAATTCTTTGAGTTTTTTGATTGCATCAATGGTAATTTCTGCCATTTTATACTCCTTTTATTTATTGTTTTGCTTGTTTGATAGCTTCAACGAAGTAGCCGAGAATTAATTTTTCGGTCTTAGTGGAATCATCATTGGCTGGAATAATAAAGTCGATGTCGGTTGGGTCGATATTGGTGTCGCAGATAGCAATAACTGGAATCTTAAGGGTTTTAGCTTCTTTGATTGCATTCTTGTCTTCGCAAGCATCGGTAACGATAATGAGGCTTGGCTGGTCAGTCATTTCTTTAATACCGCCGTAACGAGTATTGAGAACTTCGATTTCTTCCTGGAAGCGCTGTACTTCTAGTTTGGAGTAGCGAGCTTCAAGTTCGCCAGACTGCATGCGACGCTCAAGGTCTTTGAGCTTCTTGATTTGACGATTGACGGTTTCGACGTTGGTAAGAGTACCACCAACCCAACGTTCGGTGACGTATGGCATGTCGACAGACTCGGCAATTTCTTTAACGATGGATTTAAGTTGCTTTTTGGTACCAACAAAGAGAATCTTCTTGCCTTCCTTGGCAACTTTCTCAACGATAGGAAGAGCGCGTTCGATACCCTCGACGGTCTTCTCAAGGTTAATAATGTGAGTGTCTTGGCGCTTGCTGTGGATGTATTCAGCCATTTTTGGGTGCCAACGTGAGGTCTTGTGACCAAAGTGTGCTCCAGCTTCGAGGAGCTCTTTCATGTCGATCTTAATAGACATGTTTTCCTTTCCCTTCACTTCGCTTTTGTTTCAGGAAAACGTGCGAAGTTGTTTCATTAAAATTATTAATGTTCTTATTATACTATATTTTGGTGTTTTGTATAGAGGTAAAAAGGTGGTGGATATTACGGATTTAACATAAGCTTACTTAGAGGGGGTCAGCAGCTTTGCAACATTTGAATAGGAGTCATTCTTAAGGTTGTATGTATTCTAGTATAATTGTAATAAATAAGATATTCTCTTATGCTTTTAGATACTTCTTCTAGACCTCTTGTAGTATATGGACTAATAAGTTCATCACGCATAGTTCGGTTAAAACGTTCTATATGCGCATTATCGTTAGGCCTGCAGACACATGTATGGCGAATCTGGATATCATTCTTATCTAGAATCAACTTAAATCTTTCACCGAATTCTCGTCCGTTATCACGCTGAACCATCTTAAATTTAAAACCAAATTCAAGCACCGTATCTGCTGTACTGGTCTGGCTGTATATATAATCTACACGAGAATGGGTCATTCTCGTGTAGACCTCAATTACATTAGTAATATAAAGATTCTGCCCACCAAAATGATTCATTAAGTATACCGTATCCACTTCCACTAGTTCACTAGGAGCGTTAGCTAGTGGCCGCCTTGGATTATTTTTAGCCCAATATTTCTTTCCATAGAGGCGCACATTTTGAAGTTTATATTTACGGACAATTCTACGTACACTAGAAAAACTTACCTCTATACTTTCATTTTGGAGGGTTAGCCAAACGATGAAGTTGCTCCGATTTAATTCAAGTTTAGTTTTAACAATATAAGCCACTAATTCTTCATCTAGGGCATTTGGATGGGCCTTAGGAGCGGATGAACGCGTTAATATGCGCCACTTTAAGGATTCTAAGCGAAATACTTTTCCAGGAACTCTATTTGGTCTACCATAATTCTTAAAATCTGGATAATTATTAACTTCTCTCCATCTTTTAATCCATCGATATAAAGTACTTCTATTTCTTCCGAAGCGTCTCGCCACCTGCGCGATGCTTCTACCTTCAAGAAAAATCTCTTTTAGTGCCTTACTGCGTTGAATCTCTATGGATTTGGCTATACAATATGCCATAGGTAGATCTTCCATTTAGTTTTGCTTTAACTTTAAGTATGGATCTACCTATTTTTTATTGGCAATACTTATTGTCTTTTTTGTTGCAAAGGTCCTGGACCTTAACGCATATCTTGCCAAATTTTAGATTTATGTTATATTGTGGATAGTATCTTCTACGCGAAAGGGGGTGAAATATCATGAAGATAGGCAACTTTAACAGTTGGCAAGAGAAGCCTAAAAAGCGTCTGTCAACAGCAAGTATGCAAGATGTGCTGGCCGGCAAGAAGATTTTTGCCAATGCTGGCGGAGACTGCTGCTGCACCGGAAGTGGTGGAGACGGGAGTGGAAGCTGTTCGAGCTGCGGCTCGTGCTGTAGCAAAACCCATTAACGCCAGAGGTGTTGATGGTCTCATGGGTGGGCCTTTATGGCCCACCCTATCTATTAGTTTATCGAGGGGAGGAATACTATGGGTGTTGGTACATTTTCAATACAATGGCACATAACCAATGGCTGCGATCAGAGATGCAAGCATTGCTACATCTTTAATTCGGAGAAGCCAGCGCCAATGGAGAAGTGGGAATTCCGCAATGCGGTAAAGCTGCTGGACTCTTATGAGGATTTCTGCACAAAATATGACAGAAATCCGAATATCGCCTTAACCGGCGGAGACCCTATTTTGCATCCGCATTTTTGGGACATTGTTCAAGAGTTGAAGAACAGAAAAATCCCATTTGTCGTGCTTGGCAACCCGTTTCATATTGGCGCAAAAGAAGCAAGAAGACTAGTGGACGCTGGATGCTGGTGTTATCAAGTCTCGTTAGACGGGATGAGAGAGGTGCATGACGCAATGCGCAAGCCGGGTTCGTTTGATACAACAATTAAATGGCTTAGAGCGGCTCAAGATTGGGGTATTCGAACCTCAGTAATGACAACCGTGTCGCGAGTTAACTACGAGCAAGTTCCAGAAATTGCGGAACTTGTTACGGATATCGGTGTAAACGTATATGCGTTCGCCAGGTATTGCCCAACACATGGCGACGCGGAGTCCAATCTGTCCCCAACTGAATACCACGCTTTTCTTGAGCGGATGTGGAATTTCTATCAAAAGAATGTCCACCGGGGAACTGCATACGCATTCAAGGATCATCTCTGGAAAGCCTTGTTGTATGAGAAAGGCATTTTGCAAGTTGAAGATAATGACGATATTGTGTATGACGGTTGCCATTGCGGGTTTACTCATCTGACGTTTTTAGAGAACGGTGATGCGTATGCTTGCCGGAGGATGGAGAGCAAAATTGGTCACTTCCCGGACAATAGCGTCGAGGAAATATTTTTTGGAGATGCTCTGCAAAAATATCGCGAGATCGAACAGATTAGCGAGTGTGGAACCTGTAAACTCCTGAAATATTGCCGCGGCTGCAGGGCCGTTGCTTACGGCACTACCGGCAACTTCTTATCCAAAGATCCACAGTGCTGGTTTCATCTAAAGCCAACCTAAACCGAAGAGCTCATTGAAAATGGGCTTTTTTTTGATATCATATACCATGTATGAGTAATGAACTTCCCTTCGTAAGAAAAGCACTGAGCACCCTCAATGGGCATGAAAAAACCGCCATAGATTTAGGATGCGGGTATGGACGAAATTCCTTATTCTTGGCCAGAAATAACTTCAACGTCGTAGCGGTAGACAATTATCAGGAATGTCTTGATAAAATTCAGGCGGAGGATTTGGGTGGCAAGATTAAAACAATGAATGCGGATTTGACGGACTTCAAATTTTTCCAAAAATTTGATTTTATACTATGTACTTTTGTCTTACATTATTTTGAAAAAGACACCTCAAAAAGAATAATTGCCGATGCGATTAACCATCTAAACCCTAAAGGCGTATTAGCGATCGCCCTAATGAAAACTCCAAACAGATTGAGTTTCGAGGAGCTAAAAGAGGAGGTTGCAGGTTTATCTACTTTGGTCTGCACCAGAAAGATAATCCACGATGAGCCTCATCCGGGAACACAATACTCGCACGAGCACGATGTGTTATTCTACGTTGGAGAGAAGCCTCAAGGCTAAAACAATAAACGCTACCCGCTCCCTATAACTATCTATAACCCGTCTCGCCTCGTCAAAGCCAACGGCGAAGACCGCCAAATAACCTTGGTCTTCTAGCAAAGATAAAAGCTTCGCCTGCTCGGCTATATGGTCGGAGGTGTACGA
Source organism: uncultured Candidatus Saccharibacteria bacterium (assembly GCA_963518195.1). GTDB lineage: Bacteria > Patescibacteriota > Saccharimonadia > Saccharimonadales > Saccharimonadaceae > Nanosyncoccus. The sequence goes on from CAUQIL010000007.1 coordinate 15,008, forward strand.
GCCGTCCCGTTTCTTGATGCGAGCTCCGTCTCGCTTTAATTCAATAAAAAGACCAGCATATTCATCGCAAGGTTTTGCGATGAATATGTCTGGCCACGCTCTCCTTTCGCCATTTTTGTCGCTTCTGGAGATTAGCCTGGTAAAAAGACAACTTCACTCCGGAGCCGAAGTCTGAATGAAAAATCACTTTCGGATAGCGAACCACCAAATAATCAGCAAGCATTACTTGGATTTCGCTCTCTAATTGTTTTAATTATACCTCTCTTAAAAGACGGAATACAGTGAGGACCTTAAGTCGATTACTATCTCCGGGGCGACCTATGCCAAAGTTGCCCAGAGGTACTGTGACGGTATAGGTTGGCATACTAGACCGGCGATCCTATACACAGAGGTGAGAGATGTAAAATCTCTCTTCTGACCAACTT
>CAUQIL010000008.1:0-14886 GCA_963518195.1 uncultured Candidatus Saccharibacteria bacterium
GGTATAAATAGCTATAAATTCTCCGAACAACAGTTAAATGTCCCGACGAATAACTTAGCCTCCAAAAGAAGCAAGAATAAAAAAATGATCCTTATAGGTATTGCTACTCTATTTTTTATATTATTTATAGTTCTTATTTTTAGGCTCTTTATGTCTCCGAAAAAGATTGGATCTGGAGACATTAAAGACTACATCGCTTTTGTTAAGCTATATCAGTATGGTGACGAGAATGAAAAAAAAGATATTAATGGTAATTTACCAGCAAATTATACTTATGCCTATAAGATGTTGTCAGGATCTGCAACTTCTGAAGAAAAATCGCATTACGCATCAAAGTTAAACGAACGATATTTAAAGTATGGCAATCAAGAACCAATCGCATCATTTTTGATGCTCTTTAATAATTATCTTGAAATGGGAGAAAAAATTACAAAAATAAGAGCTGCCTATGTGCAAGATAATCAAGCCGCTAAAAACCTAGCCAATAAATATGTTTCTCAGATAAAAACTTCAGAAATTTCTTATGCAAAAGAGCGTCTCGATTATTTTACTACCTATTACAGTAAATATATTGACTACCTAGATCAAGTTAAGAACGCTGGGTGTATCAAAGGAGACTCCATAGATGTTAATTGTGAAGTTAATAATAGAATTAATCCCGATAATGAAGCACTAAATGATCTATATACAGAGTTAGATGGTTTAGAAACAACATTTTCCGATAGTTATCTAGATTCAACTTTATATCTAAATAATTCCATAATTGCATTCTATAATACAAAATCAACCACTAAGGAAAAATAAGAGATGAAAGTACTTATAAATAAAAATAAAAGTAAAAGACTAATCACCCTATCCATAGTAGTTGTATTTTTGTTTCAATTAATATTAACTTCAGTAGTTAATATTAATTTTTCAGAAGATGTTCATGCCGAAGCTTTATCTCCAAAAGACACATTATTACTTAAAGTATTAAAAGCCGGCTTTAAAAAATGTATAGAAGGTGGTGTTCTATCTCAGAATAAGATTAAAGATTCCGACGTTAAAGAGGGGAACTTATTTAACATAAATATGCCTATTTACGTAAATGACAAGAGTGTTTTATTACCTCTTAAGTACGGTTCCGGAAACACTGTTAAGGATGGAGATATTTCCTGTAAACAACTTTTTACGGGTTATTCTGATAGCAATAATAGCTTCAATACTTTTTCGGCATTGGGTGGCAAAAATAATATACCCTCTTATGGATCTGTCGCAGAAAAAAATAGTTTTATCGAAGCTCTTGGATATACTACAGAGGACAGAAAAGACGCACAGTTATATTGTGCAGCACTAAATTATACGGCAACTGAAGTAGTTGGTACTGGTAACACAAGGACAACAAACTCTATATGTGTAAATGTTGTTGACAGGAAAATTAAACCGTCTCAAGGCGAGAAAATAACATCAAGTGATGTAGTCATAAAAAATACAAATAGCGACGAATATATAAGCCTCTCTATAGATCCTAGCTATAAAAAATTTAAAGTCACAATGGATCTGTCAAAACTCACTAAGGATGCATCATCCTGCCAGTTTACTTCTACAGATATTTTCACTATCGAAAATCTAGATAAATATATTGGACAAACTACTCAGACCTTATTTTCAAAATTCTTTGACGATATCGAGACGAAACAGATTCTCAATAAAGCAATAAGCCATGGGTATTACGCAGGTCAAATAGACTCAGCTAATTGCCCTAGTAAACCTTTTCCAAAAGAATTAGGTGTGAGTTCAGTTGTTACAAATAGCACTGGTTCGATTGACACTGGTTCTAAGGTAAATGCAGGCGCTGGAACAGAACTTAATAATTCAATCGCCAAAGATTACATATATGGCGGCTTTCCAAAAAACTACGATAAACTTATGAAGTATTATTTACCTTCCTATCCTGCCCCATCAGCAGGCAATACACCAGGGTCACTTGACTATGAGTTATATGGTGGTTCTTCATCTGCAGCTCAGACTAGTGGCTTCACTGCGGTAGAAAGAGCTTACAACTGGTATTATGTGCTTCACGACGTGTTCAATGCTATCTCCGTTGACGAGTCTGTCGGTTGTAGCACCTCGCGTCCTTCTAATGGTGCTTACCTCCAATATCTTAAGCAGTCTGAATCTGATCCTAATAAAACGGAAGTTCAGTACTGCCCCATGAATGAATCCGTATTGGGGTTAAAAGCAAATGATATTCTTATGGATAAATCAACAAATGGAAAAGGAGTAGTTAATGCTGCTGACCGTATCAGTGATACGATTAAGCCACAAACAGCTAGAGAAATTTTAGATAATCTGAACTCGATCAACCTTGCTTCCGTTTGTGCTGCCGATTCAAGCTTTGCACTCTGTAAAGCCACTCCAATCGATTGTAAGTCGGATCCAAACAAAGATGGTTGTAAGGATCTAGCTGGTAACAACGCTTCCGAGGAAGAAGATGGCGCTAATGGTGAGTCTGCCGCTTGTTTTGCAAACGCTGGCGCTCTTGGTTGGATGATCTGTCCCCTCATGTACACTCTTCGTGATGCTGTCCAGGGTATCTTTAATGAATTCGTCGAGCCTCTCATTCGTGTCGACAAGTCAATCGTCACTAATCTTGCACAAAATAATGATTCTTCCGCCATGTATAAAGCTTGGTCTCTGTTCCGTAATATGGCAAACATTATCTTTGTCATCGCCCTTCTTTTTGTGATCTTTTCCCAGGTTACTGGCTTTGGTATTGATAACTACGGTATTAAGCGTCTCTTGCCGAAGTTAATTGTCACCGCCATTATCGTCAACTTTTCATATTTTATTTGTGGTATCGTCGTCGACCTTTCGAACCTTATTGGTAATAGTGTAAGAGATATATTTGAAAATGCCTCTAGGGATCCTGCCTTCACCGCTGGAACAGGTAGCGATGGTCTGGGTGCTCTTGGCGTAGCTACTGGTGTAGCTACTGGTGTAGCCGCAGCTGTTACTAGCGTTGTAGCTCTTGTTACTGCTGGTGCAGCCCTTCATACTGCCTTTACTAGTGGGGGTCTACTTGCTCTCATTCTTCCCGTCCTAGGTCTTGCTGCCTCTGCTTTTATGGCCGGTTTCTTCGCTCTACTTATGCTCGGTGCACGTCAGGCCATTATTATTATCATGATCGTAACCTCACCAATTGCCTTCGTCCTTTATGCTCTTCCAAATACAAACGCTCTCTTCAAGAAGTGGGTCTCCCTCTTCCGCGGACTGCTTCTTCTTTATCCAATATACTGTTTCATGGTTGGCGGTGGTTTTATGGCCGCTAAACTGATCGTCAAGGATTCCACTGGTGTCTTTATTCAGCTGATCGCCGGATTTATCAGTATTGCTCCATACTTTGCTGTACCGTCCATGACCAGGAATGCTCTTAAGGGCTTCGACGCTGCAGTCAATGGTATCGCCAAACTCCAAAATCGTGTAAATGGCGGTATGCAATTTGCCGGCAAGAAAATCATGAACTCGGAAACCGTTAAGGCTTCTGCTGGAAACTATGAATTTGGTAAGCAATCAAAATTTGCTAAGAAATATGATGGCTACACTCAGGAACAATTAGCACAATTATCCCCTGGTAAACGCAGGCGCCTCATGAACGCCTTAGGTACCATTGGTAAAGATGCTCAACAGGCTGCTACTATTGGTGCGGCAATGTCACAGTTTAAATTTAATACTAGTGATGAAGGTAAGGCTCGAGCTGGGGCTATGGCTATAACTGCCGAGGATGAAAACCAGGTTAAGGCGCACCAATCTGACCTTATCGACAAGAATATGTCATACGACGAAGCGCTAAAAAATCTTATAAAAATGCAGAATGAGGGTTATGGTGAAAATGAGGAAGAAAATCACCAGCGTGATCTAAAGATGCGTGCCTATCAGCGCCACATCCTCTCAACAAAAGATGGACAAAAAGCCTATGAAAAGTATCTCAAAGAAGGACAATATGAAGATAGTAATAACAATATCGTGACTGGTAGTACCAGCGAGAGGTCACGTGCTGTTCTTGCAAGAGATTATATGTCGAATAACTCTGGCTTGAAGGATAAGTATGGCGTAACTTATCAACAAATGCAATCAATGCAGGGTTCTGGTTCTATTAATACCCTAAGAACTTCTGCTGATAGTTCTTCAGTCATAAAAAATGCTCGCACCAATGCGGTTGATAAGTTTGTTGACACTATGGATTCTAAGGATATTCGTGAGATTAGTAAGTACGATGCGGAAGAGGTAGATAAAGCTATAGAAGGAGGTATGGTCACACAAGAGACAAAAGATAAGCTTGAAGGGGTCGCACGGGATGCAGCCAGGGTTCTTGAAAATGACCCAACTCAAGTCGGCGAACTTAATGATGCGGCACGCAAGCTAATTACTAACCATTCCGGTACTGATCTAAATAATCTTGGTAATCGCGTAATGGAGGTTCGTGATACTAATGGTCAACTTATTCAAACTATGAGATGGGCTAAAAATGATCCAATCAACGGTAACGGCAATGGTGGCGGTAACGGCGGTAATGGTAATGGTAGCGGTAATGGAGGTCCAACCCCATAAAGTTACTAACCTAAGTCTTAAAAAATATGAGCGTAACGCTCATATTTTTTAGTGCTCTGTTATTTTCTAACTAACAACAGAGGAAAAATCGCAATTATGCAGGTTACTCAGCTCTCTCAGCCGCCATCAGGACATTCTCGAATAATACCCCGACCGTCAGTGGACCCACACCACCAATCTTTGGTGTGATTGCCGAGATGTCTGTTCTCTCGCGGATCTCATCGGAGATGTCCCCGACCAGTTTTCCACCCTCACTCGCCGTGCCGGCATCCACAATCACCGCTCCGCTTCGAATCATCTCGTCAGTAATTAAATCAGGCGCACCAGTTGCCGTCACGATCACTTCATAATCATGTAACTTGGAAAAATCTGAGCCACGATGAAAAACCTCGACATTCAGTCCTGAATTTCCCCACATTGACGCCAGCGGCCTGCCAACTAATCTCCCCCTGCCAACAATTGCAATCCTTTTTTGTTTCAAATCAATATTATAACCAGTCAAAAGCCAGTTAATCGCCGTTGCGGTTGCGCTGTCAAAGTCGCCTTTTCCAGATAGACCATCCACATCCTTCTCCGGTGCAATTTCGCCCAATATTTCCTCAGTTATCTCTGAATTCACTAGTGGTAGCTGCACAATAATTCCAGAAACCGTTTCGTCTTGATTGGCTCCACGAATCACCTGCTTTAAAGCCTCGGCCGTCGGTTCCACCTTAAGGTCAATCACTTCAACCCCAATATCCTCCCCATACTGGCACTTTAATCCCACATATTTGGCAATCACTGGATTGTCGGAATCTCGCACAATCACGAGCTTCGCACGTTTCCTGTTGCTTCTTAGAATCTGCACGAGATGCGCCTGTCTTTCTTTAATGAACCCCACTAATTCTCGGCCGTTTAGTTCCTTTACCATGTCTGCTCCTAGGCCTCAATTTCGTCTGGTTCCTGTTCAATCTTAAAACCAAATTTATCAAATACAATTTTAGCGATTTCTTCTCGTGCCGCCGCAAGGTCTGCGTAAGATTCGGCAGATTCATTAATCAAAATCAAAGCCGCCTTCTCGCTTACTTTCATGCCATGAAATACCTTACCTTTTAGTCCAGCCTCTTCGATCAACCAGCCTGAATTTACTAAATTGGTACGTTTTTCAGGAGAATCTGGTCCCACCTCTTTTGCATTTCGCCAAACTTGTATTCCACGAGCTTCGGCCTCGTCAGCTTCTTCATCTGTCAAATAGACATTCTTAAAGAAACTGCCAGCACTCGCAATCTTGTCAGGATCAGGCAACTTACTATTGCGCACTTCCTTGACCATGCGTGCAATATTTAATGGTGAAAAATCAGTTTCTCCGTGCTCATCAACATAGGCCTGAAGGGAACGATAAAAAGGAGGATTTAGCTGACCTTTTTCTACTCGTACCGTTGTCGAGTAGATAAAATAACGCCCCACATTCTCACCAGAGTTAAAAATCGATTTGCGATAACTCATCTTCATGTCGCTTGCTGGTACGACCACAAACTCTTCCAGTTTAGTGTCATAAGCTTCCACGGAAACGATCACCTGTGTTACTTCTTGGCCATAAGCTCCAATATTTTGTACTGGTGCCGCGCCTGCCGTGCCAGGAATCCCAGCCATTGCTTCAATTCCTGAGTAACCACGCTCCGATACGTAAGTCACAAGATCATCCCACTGTTCGCCGCCATAAGCCTTAAAATATGCCACTCCTTCTTTTTCCTCTTCGTCAGCCGGTGTCTCGATCTGGGAAATTCCCATAATGCGATCAAGAATAATTACCCCCTCAAAACCTTCATCTTTAGAAAAGGTATTTGCACCTCCCCCCAGTACCCAGACTGATAAATTCCTCTCTTTAGCAAATTTATAAGCCTCCGGAATATCTTCCTTGTCAGTTACCGTGATCACAAACTTCGCTGGACCGCCAATACGCATCGTTACTAGGTTTTTGATCATTACATTTTCTTCAATTTTTAACATTTTTTCCTTTCATAACCATGCTTTAATAGTTGGTATTAATACCCAATTTTAACACATACCTGTTTGCTTGACTATTTCTCATGCCCTCCTATAATTAAGCCATAAACAGGAACAATATATGAAAAATCAAGAATCCTATTTTGATGGCGGACTTCTGCAGCTAATCGGCTACAATATTCTTGGCATTTTAGTCACAGTTTTTACTCTGGGTATTTGTCTACCTTGGGCCTACTGTATGATTTATCGCTGGGAAGCAAAACATACGGTCATTAATGGACGTCGTCTCGAATTTGATGGTACCACCGTTCAGTTATTTGGCAACTGGCTAAAATGGCTCTGCCTCACAGTTATTACCTTCGGTATCTACGGTTTTTGGGTTAATATTCGTCTCAAGCAGTGGAAAGTTAAACACACTCACTTTATTAATTAAAATATTCCTAATTTACTAATTAGAGTACAGGAGCGGCTATATTTCCTAGTTATCACTCCTCTTTTCAGCCGTCACCCTTTTTTTCGACTATCGCTCCTAATATCGTCCGAACAACTTTTATTGACAATACATAAAACAATTATATAATATAAAATATAGCATCTGCTATGCACTTTAAATTCCGCTTAAATTCTACAAAACACCAAATGCCCTATAATTGAAAGATCTTACAGTCGTGTTTGTCTCTATTCTTGGATAGTAGTTAGGTTATTTATGTAGCTTAACTTCTGTCCAAGAATTTTCTTGGCTAATAATTAGAGTATGGGGAAACCCCATCGTAAGCCACGGGCTCTAATTCAACCCAGAAAGGGGAATTATGAAGTTAGAAAAAACTAACATTGAAGGAATTAAATATGTAGTTGACGGCAGGCCATCTCCGGTTGCTATCTACATTACGGCCGGCAAGAAGTTTTATTGTGTCGGCGACCGCATTGCGATTCGTTGTCCACAGAAAAAACAAGAGGGAACACTATGTAACGGACCAAGGCCGTATACCGATGGAGTGATTTCTCGCATCAATCGTTGCGATGATGACAATTTCTTTGTCGTTACCTTGAATAATGGTAAGGAAGTTACCCTTAGCCTTAAGAAGATTAAGAAGGTCACCAGCTGTAGCGAGTGTTTCCGCATTCGAAATCAGCTCTATTTTAAGGTTTCTGAATGGCAGGTTGAGGTTGACGATCTAAAACGCCAATATGACGACATTGCCAAGAAAAAGGCTTGGTCAACTTTATTTACCATTGACCAGATAGTTGGGCTCTATTATAAGATCCTCAAACTTAAATGCGTGGACTATGGTCAGTGGGATATTCCTGAATGTCAGGATATGTATAATGGCGCCTACAATGCTCTCAGCTGGGCGTATCATAATATGACTCACGGAAGAATATGACTCACTGTCACGGAATTTAATCGAACCCCGCCCCGGTCCTGAACCGGGGTTTTCTATGGTATAGACTAGTCAGTGTGACGATTTTATGTTAAAATATAACAGATTAAAGAAAGGCTAATATGGCAGTTAAGAAAAAGAAGATTGTGATTTCCAAGCTTAATCGTAACAATAACCATAAGCACAGCGAGAAACGCAAACGCAACAAATAAGTTCCCGATTGGGGGACTTTTTTGTTTGCAGTCTTCAGGTCGTGACTATCTTGTGGTTTCGAGTCGTAACTATTTTGTAAGTTAAGTCCGCAACTACTTTACAAGCTCAAGCCGCCGTGTTTAGTCCCCTATATTTTTATCGTGTTACTATTTTTCTGCCGTAACTTTATAAAGATAAAATGAGGAGTATGTTTTTTCATACTTTACTCCAGGCACTTCAAACCCGTTGGAGATAAAATAGAGATCTTTTTTTAGCCTCTTTGCTTCTGATTTTACTTTTGTGTAGATTTTTTCGATATCTTTTGAATCACTAAAAGTGTAGACTACGGTTGTTTCTGGCGGAAAAGGAAAATCTAGGTAGTTTTGACAGACTACTTTTGTAGACTGGCCAAGTTTTCGTAGTCTAATCCGAGACAAGAATGAGAGAACTGGGTGCAGCTCGATCCCGATCGCCTTTGCGCCAAATCCAGCCGCTACTTTAAGTACAATCCCATCGCCCGATCCCATGTCGATTAGTAGGTCTTTCTTGGATAATGGATAGAGCTTTTTAAACATTTTTAAAAGTTCGCGAGACAAACTGGGAACGTATGGCGCCCCAAAGAATACCGTTAGTCCAAAGATAATCACGATGGTCATGATGATTGTAATGATTGTCTGCGTTAAGCGAAAGAAGTCATTCATAATTCTATTCTATCTTGTTTTTGTAAAACTAGGGCAATTCAAAAAAGTCATCCATGGTTCCATGCTGTCTTATTTTTTGTAAAACTAGAGCAAGATGTGGTAAACTTGAATCAGTTGCACCCGTAGCTCAGTGGATTAGAGCATCTGTCTTCGGAACAGAGGGTCGTGGGTTCGAGTCCCTCCGGGTGTACCAGATCGGCGTGAGCCGTTTTTTGTTGTGGTTCCTCAAAAAATACAACTGAGGCGTCGTCCAGAAATTTTATAGACAAATCCACAAAAAAGTGGTAGTATATTAAAGAGTCGGGCCGGTAGCTCAGCAGGTTAGAGCACGAGCCTCTTAAGCTTGGTGTCGTGGGTTCGAGTCCCACCCGGCTCACCAGTTTGAAATTATATGATAGCTTCACGGATGTGAAGTTATTTTTTATATTCTATAATCTTAGTTATTTATCAAAATATTTTTCAATATATTTGCCTAACATAAGCCCATAAATAACGGGATAGTTTTTATTTGAACTATAGATCTACAAAAATTAAATATTGTTTTTTTATTTTCCATTATTTTCTTCCTCGTCTGTTTCTTTCTGTATTTCTTTTATTACATTATTCGCATCATTATTATCAAATCTTTTTAAAACCTCTTTCATCTCTGAGCTATTTGACTTTATTTCATTATAAAAAGCGTTCCAGTCTATTTGTTTAGCGTACTCATTCAGAACAGTCAGCGTCTTTTTAATCTGAGAAATTTCAATCATTTGAGGAATAACTCTATTAAGCGTGTTAGATAAGATAGCAGTATTTTCGGAAACTACCTTATTAATTGCTTCTAATGGAAATTTCCTGAAGGATTCCTCCATAGTCTTCGTAAGCGCTTGAATTGATTTTGAAAGTTTTTCATAATAATCATTTCTAACGTTGCCTATTATAGAAAGAACGTGCTCTGAATATTTTTCTGCATTTTTTAAATCTTTTTGAAGAATTATATGGTGATGTGCGGCCATGTCGCGCAATTCTTTTAATTTACTTAACTGTCCACTGATATGAGAATATTCTGTGGGACTCTTAAGCATTATATTTACCTGTTCCCAAACAGTTTTTGGTGTTGCGTACGGGGCTAATTTCTGTTTAAAATCCGCGAAATTTTCTGAGTTATTTATGATCTCAAAAAGAATGTTGCCGTCATTAACAAAAAGACTCTCTCGTTTCGTAGACGATAAATCTTCCTCTAATAGTTTTAGTAATTCACCTAAATATTTTTTATTTATCTGTGTGCAAATCTCAATTTTGGTCTTTTTATCATGTTTTCCTTTTAGGACAGTCACTATTTCAGACCAAACATAGATCAATAGCCTCTTAAGTGCAGTTTCCACAGGAATGCATATTTTAAGAAGTTTTGCAGCACGCTCAACAGATAATTCGTCTTTAATTATTAGGATAGACTTTTCACTCAATAGTTTTTTATAATTATCATCCGATAATTCTTCCATAGTGAAGCGATGCGTAATAAATACGAGGCTATCCCGTTTAGCAAATTCTGAAAGTGGTATTTGCTTAATATTCTCGCCAAATACATCTGCAAGAATATTTAAAGCTTTAAGCTCACTCTCGGCATCTATCGCGAATTCTAATTCGTAGGTATCCTTAGTTTTAAGACTCATTTTTTCTATTCTTCCTTTTCTTGACACTTTAATTCAGCCTGCTTTACGACGGTTTCTACAGCTTTTGCACTCTTGTTTGGCGGATAATTATATTTGATGAGTAAGCGTTTAATCTGCATGCGCATATGAGCTTGTGAGCTACGCTTAATATCCCAGTCGACAGTCATGTTACTATTCACTGTTTCAACTAATTCTTTTGCGATTTGGACAAGTGTTTCGTCTTTCATTAGTTCTCGTACTTCCGGATCGTCGCCGAGTGCATCAAAGAAAGCTATTTCTTCTGGCGATAAATCAAAATCATTGGTGCGGATAAGTTCTTTATCTACATCCTGCTTCAACACAATCATACCTTCGATAATCTTTTCAACATCTGTAACCATAGTACGCCTATTGTAGGCATCCACGATTTTCTTGAACCTTTCCGAAAACTTTTGCGACTTGACGTAGTTTGTCTTTGCGATTTCATCAATATATTGCTTAAGAGCTTTTTTCAAGATTTCTGCTGCAATATTCTTGTTCTCCATAGTCGCTAGACGTTGTAGTATCTGGTCGCTAAGCATGCTAAGCGCGCGGCCGTGTTTAATCTTTCCGACCTGGATTAGTTCGTCATCCTGGATTGCCTGTTGTAGCATCTGCGCTACGTCACGATTGATTTCTATTACGTCAAGTTTACCATCTACTAAGGTAAGCTTGTTAATGAATGAGCGTACGGAGATGATAAACATCGACTCCCATCTATCTTCATGGGTCATAGAGCCGGTAGAAATCGCATATAGGTTCTTTATGTCGCGGCTATGGCGCATGAACTTATTCTTTGTGTCTTCATCTTTCAATATGAAGTTCGCCGCCTTATTAAGCATCTGATATTTGCCAAGATTATCCAAGCTTTCGTAATTTGAATAATCGAAGCCATGGAGTAAGTTGCGAATAATTTCAACTTTGTCGCGTAGTACTTTGATAATCTGTTCAGTGTCTACAATTTTACCTTGGTCGCGTTTCGTGTATGTGCTTAATGCTTCCATGAGCCACTTTTTAAGTCCGATATAATCGACAATAAGACCACCAGCCTTGTCCTTGTATACGCGGTTCGTACGTGCGATAGCTTGCATTAAGTTATGCGCTTTCATCGGCTTATCGATATACATCGTACCGAGACATGGAACATCAAAACCAGTGAGCCACATATCTACGACAATTACAATCTTGAATTCAGAGTTTGGATCCCTAAATAGACGCTCGCGTTCGTGTTTGTCATTCTTGCTGCCAATAGCTAATGCCATTTCTTCGGTATCTTTATTGCTTGGCGTCATAACCATGTAGACCTTATTTTTTAGGTCTGGATGCAATTCTAAAATCTTCTGATACATCGTATATCCACTATTTCGAGAATAGGCCACAATCATAACCTTATTAGCTATCAGGTCTTTACGACTTTCGTAGTGATTCAGAATGTCCTTTACAATCATTTCTAGACGATCTGGATCTTCGATGACTTGCGAAATGCGCGTCATCATTTGTTTTGAACGGGCAATCTTTTCTTCGTCCGCTAATCCTTCTTTTTCGATTGTGTCATAATAAGCATCGATTTCTTGGAGAATCTTATCATTGAGGCCGACTTTTGCCATACGTGCTTCATAAGTGATTGGGACAGTAGCACCATCGTCAATGGCTTGTGTCATGTCGTAAACATCGATAATATTGCCAAATACGTTCGATGTAGAATGATCTTTGTTCTCAATTGGTGTTCCAGTAAATCCAACGTATTTAGCGTTTGGAAGGGCATCATGGAGATACTTAGCAGTGCCATATTTCTCAACCACAATCATTTTCTCCATATCGAGTTTTGTCGTAGCATCAATGCCGTAGTGGCTACGATGTGCTTCGTCCGCAATAACGATAATATCGTCACGATCGGATAATAGACCGGTTTCTTCTTCAAATTTTTGGAGAGTGGTAAAAATAATTCCGCCAACTTGCTTGTTCTCCAGGCGATCAATTAAATCCTTACGGTTTTCAACGTGTTCAGGTTTTTGACGCAAGTAATCTGAACATTTTGCAAATGTTTCATAAAGCTGGTCGTCTAGGTCGTTACGGTCTGTCACTACGACGATGGTCGGATTCTTGAGTAGTTTAATCATGTTTCCGGCATAGAAAACCATCGAGAAACTTTTACCAGAGCCCTGTGTATGCCAGAATACCCCAATGCGGCCGTCACCGGTTGCGAGAGTCCGTTCTATGGCCTTTTTAACGCCATAATACTGGTGGTATGCCGGCAGGATCTTGGCATCTTCTTGATAGAGTATGAAGTTGCCGATTAAATCGAGTAAAGTTTCGCGCTTTAGCAGGCCATGAATCATTGGCTCTAATGTATTTAGGTTTTCTGGAGTATCATTAATGCCGGTCTTTTTCCAATCTGAAAAACGTTCCCATTTGCAAGTAATCGTGCCAGCTCTTGCCGTTACACCATCTGAAGCGATAAGGATTTGATTATAGTAGAATAAGCCTGGAATATGGATTTTCTTGTAGTTATTGAGCTGATTATATGCAGCCTCTGGCGTGGTATCTTCTTCGTCGCGTGTTGCGCTTTTAAGCTCAATCACGACAAGTGGCATACCATTAATAAAGATGATGATGTCTGGGCGCTTTTCGCTATGCTCAATGATTGTGTATTGGTTTACGACAAGAAATTCGTTATTATCGATATTATCATAATCAATTAGTTTTACGGTCTTGTAATCCACGCCATGGTTGGTATACTCAGGGGCTTTTACGCCTTCGTGAAGCATGCGACTAAATTCTTGGTTGTTTCGAACGAGATTGTTCTGATCTAGATTTTTGATTTTACGAATAGCTTCAGAAATAGTGTTTTCCTGAAGGTTTGGATTAAGTCTAGAAAGGGCATTTTCTAAGCTGGAGAGAAGGAGTACATCGTGATAATCGCGCTCAATTTCTTCGCCTGGCTGATAATCGTAACCTTGCTTATTAAGGTCTTCGATAATCATTTCTTCGAGAGCTTCTTCATTAAAGTTCATTGGTTGCCTTTCTTTTTAAACTTTTCCAAAAACGATTTGTCCAAACGGATAAGATCTTCTAGACTGTTCATGATTGATTTATCATTTGATAGTTTCTTTTCAGCTTCCTCTATTTTCTTGTATATTTTCCCAAACGAATAAAAATCACCTACAGCTCTTAAATCTTCGTCGCTCTCTACGGATAGCTTATAGTCAAGCAGAGTAAGTAAATAGTCTCGATAAGAGACTAAAAACAACTTTACGTATTTTATATCTTTCCCATTACGGAATAGTGGTTCAAGCTGGATGATTGCCTCATCTAAATCATCTATGTACTCAGTTACGATTTTTTCGACATTTGAATATGCGATTTTTTCAAATAGGTGTTTATTAGCAATAACCACCTTATGCCCAGCCATTAAATATAGTAGCGGCGTAGATTGTTCAATGAGGCCTTCGAGAAAATCATTTTCACTATCCCCACAAAACATCATTTTTTTACTACGAGCATAATTATCTAATGTCTTGCGCAGTAATGTATATACTTTTATTCTTTTATCAAATAAGTTTTGCTTATTCTGTATTTTTATGGAATATCTGGTCATAAGAATTGCAACAACCGCCATTACAGCGCTAGCTATTCCAGCTATTGCCATAGCTTTTTCCCAGCCAGTTGGCTGTTGTATTGCCTCGGTTATTTTCTGGAGACCTTCTTCCATAATTATATTTTGACCTTCTCTAAAATAATTTCGCCAGACATAAGTCTTGAAAGCAATGTATCTCGAATTATTTCTAGTGTCATATTTTCGTGCATAATATTATTTCTACGCTGAAGTACCTTTTTAGCGATATCTACGAAACGATTTATTTCCGCATCGTCAGGCAAAACAAACTCATAGTTTTCGATAATGTCCTTTGGTAAGAATAAGACCGTAGTTCCGGTTGCACCACCGCCAGCAGTATCTGAAAAATCCTTTCTTAAGAGTAGATAGTATAAAAATAATGTAGGTATTTTTTCACTTTTAATACTATAGATATGGTGAGAAAAGATAACATCGCCGTCATAAATGCTTGGAACGATAAGAGGCGTACCTAAAACTTCTCGTTTTTGTGTCATATCGGTATTTGCCATCACTAAATCGCCTGCTTTTACTACAACTTTATTTTTGAATTCACCAGTATAATATTTGTTTTTCTCCGGTCTAAAAATTCCGCCAGGCATAATATTACCCAAGTTTATCATTGGGGTTCCAGAATCAGACAAAAACTGCCCTTTGTATGATAATCCTCGATTAATTGTTACAAACTTACCAAGCTTTTCTTTTCTCCATTTACTTTGATTGCCATTGTAGTTTTTACGGACGAACCA